>CAKRNI010000349.1 GCA_934370915.1 uncultured Lachnospiraceae bacterium | reverse complement strand
TCCTGACCGATGGAAAGTACATCAGCCGGCTTAGCAACGTGCTCTCTGGAGATCTGGGATACGTGAAGCAGAGCGTCTACGCCCGGCTCAAGCTCAACGAATGCGCCGAAGTCAGTCATACGAGCTACCTTACCTGTAACTACGTTGCCTACTGCGTACTTCTCAGCAGCGTCAGCCCACGGATTTGTCTCCGGGAACTTCATGGAGAGAGCAATCTTCTCACCGTTGATGTCTTTGATGAGAGCTGTTACCTTATCGCCAACCTTGAATACCTTCTTCGGGTTCTCGATTCTGCCCCAGGACATCTCGGAGATGTGGAGTAAACCGTCAGCTCCGCCGAGATCGATGAATGCACCGAAATCAGTTACGTTCTTAACAGTTCCTTCTACCTTGTCACCTACATGGATCTTCTCGAAGAGAGCTTTCTGCATCTCAGCCTTCTTAGCAACGATAAGCTGCTTGCGGTCGCCGATGACTCTTCTTCTTCTCGGATTGAACTCTGTGATAACGAATTCGATCTCTTTATCAGCATATTTGGATAAATCTTTCTCATATACGTCGGATACAAGGCTTGCCGGGATGAAGATTCTTGCTTCGTCCACGATCACGCTTAAACCGCCGTCAAGAACCTGGGAAACCTTTGCAGTAAGAACTTCATGGTTCTCAAATGCTTCCTCAAGTCTCTTATTTCCTCTGTCTGCAGCCAGTCTCTTGTAGGAAAGAGCAACCTGACCTTCACCGTCGTTCACCTTTACGACTTTGGCTTCCATCTCGTCACCAACATGTACAAGATTTCTTAAGTCTACGTTGGACTCGTTTGTATATTCACTGCGGGTAATGATGCCATCAGACTTGTAACCAATATTTAAAACGATTTCGTCTTCTTTTACGTCAATGACCTTACCGGTGACAACCTCTCCTGTACGTATTGTTTTTAATGATTCTTCTAACATTTGTTCAAAACTTAACTCTGACATTTAGTATGAACCTCCTCGATAATATTGTTTGGGGTTGACGCCCCGGCCGTAATACCTACACTGCGCACAGAACTAATACATTCAGGATTAAAGTCGCCCAGAGTCTGGATGTAATAGGTGTTTTTACATTCCTTCCGGCAGATATCGTATAGCTTCTGGGTATTCGAGCTGTGTTTCCCGCCGATAACCAGCATCACGTCCACCTGTGAGGCTATCCTCATCGCTTCCACTTGTCTTTCCTGTGTTGCATTGCAAATCGTATTTAAAACAGTTATATCATACCTCGTTTTAGAAATTTTTTCAACTATATCTTGAAATTTCTTGTAATTAAATGTCGTCTGGGATACAATACAAAGCTTCTCATTTTCCGGAAGCTGCAGCTTGAGAAAATCATCCATATCCTCGATGACCACTGTACGCTCATCTCCCCAGCCCTTGATGCCCTGCACCTCCGGATGGTCCTCACTGCCTATGATCAGGACTTTTCTTCCTTCTGCTGACTGTTTTTCAACGATCCGGTGGATCTTTTTCACATAGGGACATGTGGCATCCACGATCTCCACA
>CAKRNI010000348.1 GCA_934370915.1 uncultured Lachnospiraceae bacterium | reverse complement strand
AACTCACTGAGTTTTAAGTTCGGATTTCTCTCCTCGACCATGCCGACACTCCAGCTGTTGATGAATAACAATAACGGATTGCCCTTGAGGTCACAGATGCGTTTCATATCGGATGTGCCCTGGATCTTCGCCACATCCACTTCCTCCGGATTCTCAACCCAGCGGATATACTCGAACGGAAGCTGTTCCAGTCTTACGTCTACATTATACTCATTCTTTAAGCGGTAGGTCAGGACCTCAAACTGCAGGACACCGACAACGCCGACGATGATCTCCTCCATACCGGTATTGAACTCCTGGAAGATCTGGATCGCACCTTCCTGGGCGATCTGGTTGACCCCCTTTAAGAACTGTTTTCTCTTCATGGTATCGATCTGGCGGACTCTCGCGAAATGCTCCGGGGCGAAGGTCGGAATACCCTCAAACTGGAACTTCTCGTTGGACGTACAGAGTGTGTCACCGATGGAGAAAATACCCGGATCGAATACGCCGATGATATCTCCGGCATAAGCCTCCTCAATGATTTTACGGCTCTCAGCCATCAGCTGCTGCGGCTGGGTCAGACGGATCTTTTTGCCTCCCTGGACATGGTTTACTTCCATTCCGGCCTCGAACTTACCGGAGCAGATGCGCATGAACGCGATACGGTCACGGTGCGCCTTATTCATATTTGCCTGGATCTTAAATACGAAGGCGGAGAAATCTTCCCGGAACGGGTCGATCACGCCTGTCGTTGTCTTTCTCGGAAGCGGAGAAGTCGTCATATTTAAGAAATGCTCCAGAAATGTCTCCACACCAAAGTTTGTGAGAGCAGATCCGAAGAACACCGGTGAAAGCTTTCCGGCGCTTACAAGCTCCTGATCAAACTCATCGCTTGCCCCGTCGAGAAGCTCAATATCGTCCCTTAACTGAGCGTGGAAATCGGAACCGATGACGGAATCCACGTCTGTTCCCTCCACGTCGAAAGTCTCTGTGGCAACTTCCTTCTGTCCGCCCATGGCAGCCGTGAAGGTCGTGATCTTCTTTGTCTGGCGGTCATAAACGCCCTTGAAGCTCTTTCCGCAGCCGATCGGCCAGTTGATCGGGCAGGTATGGATTCCGAGAACCTCCTCGATCTCGCTCATGAGCTCGAACGGGTCTCTCGCCTCACGATCCATCTTGTTTACAAAGGTAAAAATCGGGATATGGCGCATCACACAGACCTTGAACAGTTTGATGGTCTGCGCCTCGACACCCTTTGATCCGTCGATGACCATGACCGCGGAGTCCGCTGCCATCAGGGTACGGTAGGTATCCTCGGAGAAGTCCTGATGTCCTGGGGTATCAAGAATATTGATGCAGTATCCCTCGTAATTGAACTGGAGTACGGAAGATGTTACGGAGATACCTCTCTCCTTCTCGATCTCCATCCAGTCGGAGACTGCGTGCTTTGTCGCTTTGCGTCCCTTCACGGTTCCGGCAAGGTTGATCGCGCCTCCGTATAACAGGAATTTCTCAGTCAGTGTCGTTTTACCGGCATCCGGGTGGGAAATGATCGCGAATGTCCGTCGTCTCTTTATTTCATCATTTAATGAAGCCAAAAAATTTTCCTCCAAATCTATCTT
>CAKRNI010000347.1 GCA_934370915.1 uncultured Lachnospiraceae bacterium | reverse complement strand
ATGAGAGAACAGGTGATTCTGACCGGGATGGTCATCAAATCCGCCCCGGCGGGCGAATACGACAGAAGACTTGTGATCCTGACCTGTGAACGGGGAAAGATCACGGCTTTCGCCAGAGGCGCAAGAAGACCGGGAAGCACGCTGATGGCGGCATCCGCGCCCTTTGTATTCGGCACGTTTGCCCTCTATGAGGGCCGGGACGCCTACTCTCTCGTCTCTGTGGATGTACAGAACTATTTCCGGGAGATCACGGAGGATATGGAGGCGGCGTGTTACGGCTCCTATTTTCTGGAGTTTGCGGACTACTATGGGAGAGAAAATCTGGAGGCGGTGGAGACCTTAAAGCTTCTCTATCAGTCCCTCAGGGCGCTCTTGAAAAGCGCAATCCCCAATCGCCTTGTGCGGGCAGTCTTTGAGCTGAAACTCATGGAGATCAACGGTGAGTATATGGAAAAGCCTCTGGGAAGACTGGAAGATTCCACGATCTATACCTGGGAGTATGTCCTTGCGTCACCGGTGGAAAAGCTTTATACTTTTACGGTTACAGAGAAAGTTCTGGAAGAATTTACGAAGTGCGTGGCGGAAAATAAGCGGCGATTCGTAGATAAAACCTTCCATTCACTTGACATTTTGGATGTTCTTGTATATAAATAGGGTAATCCTTAAAAATAACGGACATCTGTGCGGCTTATCCGTACAGTCGGAGATACCGGGATATCCGTGCGTAACGATGAAGGAACTGAAGCGTTATGGATTTTTAGGGATAAGGAGGAATTCATGAAAAAAGGACAGACGGCAGCAGCCATTCTCCTTCTTTCGCTTGCCTTAAACGGCTGCGGCGGAGGAAACGGAACGATTGCATTTGCCCCGACGGAGACCAGCCTTTATGTCACAAAGGAAGGAACAGTCACCAGCGCAGATGTGGAGACTTACGAGAATGATTACTACAGTGCTGATGAATTGAAAGCTTACGTGGAAGAAATGCTGGGCGTGTTTGAGAGTGGAAATCAGTCCGGAAGCAGTGAAAAAAAGGCTGAGATCACGGAATGCACCGTGAAGGACGGAACCGCAAAGCTTCTCATCAAATTTCCGGATCCGGAGGAATATCTTCGTTTCGCGAAAGAGTATCCGGATACTGAGAGCGGGATCCGGATCGAGAGCCTGGATATCGTTTCTGTTCCGGATGGGGTGGAAAAGGGCTATATCGTCGGATCTACATTCTACAAGGCGGGAGATGAGAATACCGAGGTCTCCGCTGTGGATATAACGAAACAGAAAAAGCTCTATGTGGTATGTGTGAAGGGCAGCGCAAAGATCCAGACAGACGGACAGGTCCGGTATGTGTCTGAGGGGGTTACCCTTAACGGAAGTATGGCCGAGACACCGGAAGGTGAGACGTCCTATATTATATTTAAATAGTGAAAAACTGTTCAGCCGGTCTGCGCGTTTTCCTGCGCCGGCCGTAAGAAAACACAGGTTGGAAGGGCTGGACAGTTACAATAGAAGAATTACTCTGCCGCGCAGACCAGCACGGACAGAAAGAGATCAAGAGGAGAGTCACAATGGAAAAGACAATGGAAAAAATTGTAGCACTTGCGAAATCCAGAGGCTTTGTA
>CAKRNI010000346.1 GCA_934370915.1 uncultured Lachnospiraceae bacterium | reverse complement strand
GTGAATCTCTTTCTCGCCATCTCATCGCTCTCAAGGTACTCGTCGTAGGTTGTGATCTTATCGATCAGCTGGCCGTTGATGATCTCCATGATACGGTTTGCAGTTGTCTCTACAACCTGATGGTCACGGGAGGAGAAGATGATCACGCCCGGGAACTTCTTCATTCCGTTATTCAGGGCTGTGATGGACTCCATGTCCAGATGGTCAGTCGGCTCATCGAACATCAGCACGTTTGCACCGGAGATCATCATCTTGGAGAGCATGCAGCGCACCTTCTCACCACCGGAGAGAACTTTTACCTTCTTTACGCCGTCTTCACCGGCAAACAGCATTCTTCCGAGGAAGCCGCGGACATACGTGACATCCTTTTCCGGGGAGTACTGGGTCAGCCAGTCTACGATCGTATCATCATTGTTGAACTCTGCGCTGTTGTCCTTCGGGAAGTACGCCTGAGTCGTTGTGAGTCCCCATTTGTAGCTTCCGGAATCCGGCTCCATCTCGCCGGAGAGGATCTTGAAGAGTGTGGTCTTCGCAAGCTCGTTCGGTCCTACAAGGGCAACCTTGTCTTCTCTTCCGAGTGTAAAGGAAATATTATCGAGAACCTTTACGCCGTCGATGGTCTTTGTGAGTCCCTCAACAGAGAGGACTTCGTTTCCGATCTCACGGGCCGGGCGGAAGTCGATATACGGGTATTTTCTGCTGGACGGACGTATCTCGTCGAGCTCGATCTTCTCTAAGGCACGTTTTCTGGAGGTCGCCTGCTTGGACTTGGAAGCGTTGGCGGAGAATCTCTGGATGAACTCCTGTAACTCTTTGATCTTCTCCTCTTTCTTTCTGTTTGCTTCCTTCATCTGCTTGATCATCAACTGGCTGGACTCGAACCAGAAATCGTAGTTTCCGGCATAGAGCTGGATTTTTCCATAGTCGATATCAGCGATCTGCGTGCAGACTTTATTTAAGAAATAACGGTCATGGGATACCACGATAACAGTATTCTCAAAGTTGATCAGGAACTCCTCAAGCCATGCGATCGCGTCGAGATCCAGATGGTTCGTCGGCTCGTCGAGGAGCAGGATATCCGGATTTCCGAATAATGCCTGCGCGAGGAGAACTTTTACCTTCTGCGGTCCGAGAAGGTCTTTCATTGTTTTGTAGTGGAGGTCTGTCTCAATACCAAGACCGTTTAACAGGTTCTCAGCGTCGGACTCTGCTTCCCATCCGTTCATGGTCGCGAATTCACCCTCGAGCTCTGCAGCCTTGATTCCATCCTCGTCTGTGAACTCTTCCTTCATGTAGATTGCGTCTTTTTCCTTCATGATATCATAAAGGCGCTTGTTTCCCATGATAACGGTATCAAGAACGGTGTATTCGTCGTATTTAAAGTGATCCTGCTGTAAGAAGGAAAGACGCTGGCCCGGAGTGATCGCAACCTCTCCGTTTGTCGGCTCGAGCTGGCCGGATAAGATCTTTAAAAATGTGGACTTTCCGGCACCGTTGGCACCGATGAGACCATAACAGTTTCCTTCTGTGAATTTAATGTTTACGTCTTCAAATAAAGCTTTTTTACCGACACGGAGTGTCACATTATTTGCACTAATCATTTTCTAAATCTCCTTTTAACTG
>CAKRNI010000345.1 GCA_934370915.1 uncultured Lachnospiraceae bacterium | reverse complement strand
CAGCAGGCACCGTCTCTGGATCTTCACAAAAACTCCAGCCTGATTGCCCGTCAGATGATGGACGGAACATGCTGGGAGAAGCTTGTCACACTGAATTCCAACGGCGAAGCGGTTCCGGAGCTTTGTGAATCCTATGAGGTCAGTGAAGATGCGAAGACGATCACATTCATATTGAGAAAAGGTGTCAAGTTCCATGATGGAAGTGAGATGACCGCGGACGATGTTGTGGCGTCCATGAACCGTTGGATCAATGCGTTCAGCACGGCCTCAGCGATGGTCGGTGATGCGAGATTTGAAAAGGTAGATGACTACACCGTAAAGATTGCGGCAGATAAGCCGATCCTGCTCTTCCCGTGTGTGATCGCGGGCGCGGCCCAGCCGGCATCGATCACGACTGCTGAGGCGTGCGAGAAGGAAGACAGCAACGGCTTCATGACAGAATACATCGGAACAGGTCCATATAAATTCGTGGAATGGCCGCAGGATCAGTACGTAAAGCTGGAGCGCTTTGATGATTATGTGCCGTATGGAACGGAAGGAGAACCGATGGATGGCTGGTCCGGTTATAAGTCAGCACCGTCGAAAACGATCATTTTCTGGATCGTTCCGGAATCCAATACGAGAAATGCGGGACTGGAGTCCGGTCAGTACGATGTTATTTATAACCTTCCGTCGGATGATGTGGAGCGGATCTCCGGACTTGACGGTGTCACCGTTTATTCCACACAGCAGGGAACCATTGCGCCGATCATCAACCACAAAGAAGGCCTGTGCGCGAACAAATGGTTCCGTCAGGCAGTCAGCTATGCCCTTGACTATGAGGAAGTCATGGCAGCTACATACGGAACAAACGGTTACGTGACCGGCTCCTGTTATATGGATGAGGCACAGCCATTCTGGTATACAGATGCCGGTTCAGAGGAATACAACGTCCATGATCCTGAGAAGGCAAAGGAGATTCTGAAGGAAAACGGATACGACGGAACTCCGTTGAAGCTGACAGCGGCTACCTTAAACAAGATGGATTACATGGCAGTCGCAATGCAGGCGGAACTTGAGGAGGTCGGAATTCCGGTAGAATTAAATATCGTTGACTGGCCGACACTTCAGGCACAGAGCACAGACCCGACAGCCTATGACATGTATATCTGCACATTTTCACAGGTTCCGATTCCATCCTTAAAGCTTTACTTTGGACCGAATTACGCGGGCTGGAACGATGATGAGACCCTGCAGAGTCTTTTAAATGACATGAATACCTCCACAAACATGGATGACGCGAAGGCGGCCTGGGAGAAAGTTCAGGAGTATTCCTGGGATTATCTGGCAGTCATCAATTTTGGTCATTATATTGCGAATTATGCATGGAATGATCATGTAAAAGGCTTAAACAATTACAGTGGACTCTACTTCTGGAATGCGGGGTACGTAGAGTAAATCAGCACAAAGATCAAGATAAAAATACCTGGCAGAGATGGATTACTTCACTCTGACCAGGTATTTTTGTGTCTGTAACTGCAGATGTGTAAAGACTGGCGCCACTGTAAACAGCGGCGCCGGAATGTTTCTGATTATTCGATATAGGCAACTTTTCCGATCCGCTCTTTCGGCTGGATCTCAGTATCCGGATCCGGATAGCCTAAAGC
>CAKRNI010000344.1 GCA_934370915.1 uncultured Lachnospiraceae bacterium | reverse complement strand
ACGCAGAAACATTTTAACATTGATTCTATCAGATTCCCGGGAAAATGCAAGCATTTTTTGGCTTGTTTCGCGAAAAATACCGTGGTGATCAGGTACTGTATCACAGTATGCGATTTGTTTTTTCTATGTTTCATATTGTGGAATCTCTTTTGTATCATGGAATTTCCTGCTAAACAAAAAAGTTCCATCAGCCTTGTATTCAGCTGACAGAACTTTTTTATACGGTCTGTGCACGAGCCAGGAACATTATTCCCACATCATACTGATGGGTATCTTCTCTACTGTGACTCCTTCGTCAGTGTCACGTTCATATACTGATACGGGATCTCGATCCCTTCCCGGTCAAATGTGAGTTTGATCTCCTCCGTGATCGCCCATTTTGTTTTCCAATAGTCCTCACAGAGCACCCAGCCTCTCGCGCTCAAGTTCACGCTGCTGTCTCCGAGGCTGTCCACGATCACCTGGATATCCTGGTCTTTCATGATATATGGATTCTCCTCAAAGATCTGTTTCAGAACGTTTTTCGCCTTTAAGAGATCCGAGGAATATCCGATCCCGACGTTGATGATCAGGCGGCGTTTTCCCATTCTCGTGAGGTTTGTGAGCGGTGCGCTCGATACCGAGCTGTTCGGGATCGTGATCACGCGGTTGTCGATCGTCAAAAGTGTCGTGTATACAAGACCGATCGTCTCGACCGTTCCCTCACCTGCCGATGTGCTGATATAATCCCCGACCTTAAACGGTTTTAAGAGCAGGATCAGCGTTCCGCCTGCGAAATTTGAGAGTGTATTCTGCATCGCAAGGCTGAATGCCAGCGTTACGGTACCGATAACCGCAACGAAGGACGTTGTCTTGATCCCCAGCTGGTCCGCTGCCATGAACACCATGACTCCGAAGAGGACGGCGTGCAGAAGCATATCCAGAAACTTCTTTAACGTGATCTCCACGCCGGCGCGGTCCATGATCTGCCCTGCTGCGGTCCGGACCATCCGAATCACGCGGAGACCGACAAATACGATCACCGCGGTCCAGAAGATCCTGGTCCCGTATTTGATGGCCGTCGTAGTAAGAAAATCCAGTGTGTATTCTTTCATGTCTGTTTCCCTGCTGTTTTCCGGCTCTCCCGCGCCGTTTTTATGATCTGCCCGACTTTCTCAGAGATCACATCCAGCGGACTCGCCGGTATCTTTACGGACGGCTGCTTCGCCGGACGTTTTTTCTTTTCCGCCGGTTTCTTCTTTCCCGTCACAGGTTCTTCCTCATACGGGGTACAGGAGAATACCGCCACGGACATCGGAGCCAGGTTGATCACGATCGAATTTTCTCGCGCGTCCCACTCCTCTTTCTTCGACATCTTGACTCTCGGATTTACCATGCCACTGCCGCCGAACTGCTTCGCGTCGCTGTTCAGGATCTCCTTGTACTTTCCGGCAAACGGAACTCCGAGGCGGAATTTCTCATGTTCCACCGGGACAAAGTTACAGACAAAGAGCAGTGTTTCTTCCGGCTTGTCCGTCTTTCTCTCGAAGATCACGATATTCTCGTCATTGTAAGTGCAGTTGATCCACTCGAAACCTTCCGGCTCATAGTCCATTTTATAGAGAGCCGGCTGTGTGCGGTACAGGTGGTTTAACGCCTTCACATAATCCTTCATCTGGCT
>CAKRNI010000343.1 GCA_934370915.1 uncultured Lachnospiraceae bacterium | reverse complement strand
GTCGTTACGACAGGAGCCGGAAATCCTGCAAAGTACATGAAGATGTGGAAGGAAGCAGGGATCATCGTAATCCCGGTCGTTGCTTCTGTGGCTCTTGCGAAGCTTATGGAGCGCGGCGGCGCTGATGCTGTCGTTGCAGAGGGAACCGAATCCGGCGGACATATCGGTGAGGCGACCACCATGACTCTCGTTCCGCAGGTCGTTGACGCGGTATCTATCCCGGTCATCGCGGCAGGCGGCATCGGCGATGGAAGAGGAATCGCGGCGGCCTTCATGCTGGGCGCTGAGGCAGTCCAGATGGGAACAAGATTTGTTGTCGCAAAGGAATCCATCGTTCATGAAAATTATAAGCAGAGAATTATTAAAGCAAAAGATATCGATTCCGCGGTAACAGGAAGAACCCACGGACATCCGGTCCGCTGTCTGAGAAACCAGATGACAAGAGAGTATAACCGTCTTGAGGCAGAAGGAAAATCCTTTGAGGAGCTTGAATATCTGACACTTGGAACCCTCAGAAAAGCCGTTCAGGAAGGCGATACTACAAACGGAACCGTCATGGCAGGTCAGATCGCAGGTCTTGTAACGAAAGAGCAGACATGTAAGGAAATGATCGATGAGATGATGGAGCAGGCAGACAAGCTGCTTGGCGGATGTCAGAAGTAAGGAGAATCATGGGAAAGACAGCATTTATTTTTCCGGGACAGGGCGCGCAGGTATGCGGCATGGGCCAGGATTTTTATGAAAATTCGGAGACGGCAAAGGCAGTATTTGACCGTGCGACGGAGCTTTTAGGCTTTTCCGTTCCGGAGTTATGTTTCGAGAAAAATGACCGTCTGGACATCACGGAGTATACGCAGGCGGCAATGGTGACCACGAGCGTTGCCATGATGAAGGTGATGGAGGAGCGGGGCATCCATGCGGATGTGGCGGCTGGCTTAAGCCTTGGCGAGTACTGCGCACTGGTGGCAGCAGGCGTTATGACGGCGGATGACGCGATCCGCACGGTCCGGGAGAGAGGAATCCTCATGCAGGAGGCAGTTCCGGCGGGAGTCGGCGGAATGAGCGCTGTTCTCGGCATGACGGCAGATGAGATTAATGCAGTTGTGGACGAGATCCCGAACGTGCAGGTCGCAAACTACAACTGCCCGGGCCAGATCGTGATCTCTGGTCTCAAGGAGGCAGTGGAGACCGCAGCGGTGAAGTTAAAAGAGGCGGGCGCAAGACGCGTGATCCCGCTCAATGTCAGCGGTCCGTTCCACTCCTACCTTTTAGAGGAAGCCGGAGAGAAGCTTGGAAAATTCCTGGAAAATGTCCCGGTATCTGAGCCGGTGATCCCGTATGTGGCGAACGTGACAGCCGCTTATGTGACAAAGGCGGAGGAAGTAAAGCCGCTTTTGACACGTCAGGTATCTTCTTCGGTGAGATGGCAGCAGAGCGTGGAGACCATGCTGGCGGACGGTGTTGACCGGTTTATTGAGATCGGACCGGGAAAGACACTGGCCGGATTTATCAGAAAGATCAACCGGGAGGCAACGGTCATCAACATTGAGAAATTTGAGGATCTGGAGAAGCTGAACTGAGTGATCGAAAGAAAAATTAGTAAATAATGTCGTCAGGGACAAAAAACTGGCGGCTGACTGATAGAAACACGGAGGGAAACATGAATTTAACAGGGAAGGTTACTCTTGTGACAGGCGCAAGCC
>CAKRNI010000342.1 GCA_934370915.1 uncultured Lachnospiraceae bacterium | reverse complement strand
CGGACATTCACCAGCACAAGTACCGCAGCTAACGCAGCTATCGCTAATTACATATGCCATGACAAAATACCTCCTTTGTTTATTTCTTTCATTCTATAATAAACGGTCAAATTATTCAAGGGGTAAATCATGAAAAAAATGTACCTAATGAGGAACAAAAAACCAGTAAATATGCGGTTAGATAGAGATAACTGCGGTTAGTTTTGCAAAACCTCCTTGCCAAGAAACGAAAAAAGTATTATACTCTCGATATGCTGGCATATATGGCGGTACGCTTGTTATGCCGGAAACAATCGTAGAAAATTGCCCTCGGCAGATTTCGAAGGTGAAAGGAGGATTTATCATGCAGATTTCAAAAGAAATGCTCATTGGTGAGCTTCTTCAGGTTGATGAGAATATGGCTCAGATCTTAATGGGCGCTGGAATGCACTGCATCGGATGCCCGTCTTCTCAGATGGAGTCTCTGGAAGAGGCTTGCATGGTTCACGGAATTCCGGTAGAAAAACTTGTAAGTGTAATTAACGAGTATCTGGCTCAGAAGCAGCAGTAATGGACGAGGCCGCTCGCGGGAGCCGGGCCTGACGGCTGTGAAAACGGTCAGAGAATGTAAGAAGGACTGTGGTTTGGGATTTTATTCCTGCTCCACAGTCCTTTTTGCGTTATAGTATGAAATTCGGTTACTGTTTGTGCAAGGCGCGAACAGTAACATTATAAGTTCTGAAGGACCTTCAGCGCGTCCTTCTTCACGATCTTGTCATAATGCTCCGCATAATATGCGCCGGATGCGGCGGCATCACCTTTCACTCTTGTTCCGTACTCGGAAAGCGTATTGCAGACCCGGTTGAAGGAGATCTCGCTGTCGTTTTCCTTTTTGAGGATCAGATAGAAGACACCGTTTTCCGGATTTTTATAGAGAACACTGCTTCCTTTAAAAATAGCGCCGGTCTGTCTTGCGGCTTCACAGACGAGATCCAGGGAAGAGAACTGGTAGATCCTTGTAAACTGTGCAGGATTTCCCGGCTCCGCTTTTTTCTGCGGACCGTTTGCGGACGCGGCCGGAGTCTCCGGAGTCTTTTCGCCTTCCGGTTTCAGGATTCCGCTCTGGGTCAGGATATTGATCAGGCCGTCGGCACCTTCGAGAACTTCCGAGGTGAGATTTCCCCAGCCGTTATCATTTTCGTCCTCCTCCGGTGAGAATTTGGAGAAACGGGTATCAAGTTCTTCGGGATCTTCCATTTTCGTGATGATCAGCATGACGCTCTCGTTCGCCATCGGAATCGCCTCGACCATAAGAGGGATATCTTCCGCTTCGAAGCCGACCTCGTTCGCGGCGCGCTGGATCATCTCGCGGAAAAGATTGCGGGCCTTTTCGCTCCCATAAGCCAGCTCGCCGAGATTCATATTCCGGACACTCAGGTCAAAGTTGCTGAGAGTGCAGCGGATCTGGTTTTCGTTGATACGTTCTATTTTCATAGGATCACTTCCTGTCTGGTTAAATTTAACATTTCTGCGGTCTGCCGGATTCCTCATAAAGGGACAAAAAACCGCATTTTTACATCTATAATATACTATATCCTATTCAGCTTTTGCAATCCTATGAGGGAAATTTATTAAAATTTAATCAGTTTGACATTTACAAGATGGTTTGAAATGAGAGGGCGTATATTAGAATACTCGCAAGAGGTTGTGTTGCCGGAAGGAGGTGTGACGGTTTATCGAGCGCGTTCTGTTTGGCAAATATCGGTTGTGCA
>CAKRNI010000341.1 GCA_934370915.1 uncultured Lachnospiraceae bacterium | reverse complement strand
TCCTGCTCCTTCAGATTCTTGAGAATCGTGATCTCCTGATTGTCGATGTGTTCCCGCACAGCCATCTTCGCCTCCTGAATGTGGCGCAGAGTCAGTGCCTTTAAAATATGTTCATGCTCCACCATGAGGATCTGGCGCTTATCCGCATCCTTGATATACTCCAGACGGTAGCGGTACATCTGCTCTCTTAAATTGTTTAAGATCTGTACGAGCTTCTGGTTTTTTGTGCTGTTATAGATGATCTCATGGAAATTCTCGTCGGTCTGGGCGATCTGCATCGCATCCCCGTTCTCGATCGCCGCCTTGAAATCAACCTCTGCCTTATTTAGCTGCGCGAGCTCTTCCTCGGTGATTCTCTGGCAGGCAAGGTCTATGGCAAGCTCCTCTAAGGAACGGCGCACCTCCAGAACATCCCGCAGATTATTCTCGGAGATTTTCGCGACCTCAGCTCCCTTTCTTGGGATCATTAAAACAAGTCCTTCCAGCTCCAGCTTTCTGATCGCCTCGCGAATCGGAGTACGGCTCACGCCGAGACGCTCCGCCAGCTGGATCTCCATCAGGCGTTCGCCCGGCTCCAGCTCTCCTTTTAAAATTGCCTGACGCAGGGTCTTGAACACAACATCCCTGAGCGGCAGATATTCGTCCATATTTACTTCAAAATGATTCGTCATCGTGTCTCACTCCTCTATCTGGCTTTCTTCCGATTATAGAATTCAGTCAGGTACACCTGTCGGGTCAGGCGTCCGCCATCCGCGTCCCTGAGGGCCTGACAGGCCTTTTCCGCCTGTTCTTTGTCCTTGTATATACCGAATACCGTCGGGCCGCTGCCGCTCATCAGGGAACCGCAGGCGCCGTTTTCCATCATTATTTTCTTGATCTCCGCGATCTCCGGATGATCCGGCACCGTCACGGTCTCCAGAACATTTCCAAGCCGTCCGATCACACCATCAAGATCACCGTTTTTGATCGACTCCATCATGCCGTCGATATCCGGGTGTTCCTCCGGCGCAAGTTCATTTACACGAAGCTTTCCGTACACCGCCTTCGTGGATACGGAGATCTGCGGTTTCGCAATCACGAGATGGCACTGGGGCGGTGCCGGAAGCTCCGTCAGGATCTCGCCGATCCCTTCAGAGAGCGCTGTTCCGCGCATAATGCAGTACGGGACATCCGCGCCAAGCTTTACACCCCGCTCCATAAGCTCTTTCTTTGTAAATCCCAGATCAAACATCCGGTTCACACCGACTAAAACAGCCGCCGCGTCGGTACTGCCGCCGGCCATACCGGCCGCAACGGGAATAAACTTCCTGATCTTTATCGTCACACCGTCCCTGATCCCTTTCTCATCAAGAAGCAGCTTCGCCGCGCGCCACGCAAGATTTCCCTCACCGTCCGGCACGAACGGGAGATTCGTCTCCGTTTTGATCACGCCGTCCCCGTTCCGGTCCATCTCGATCCGGTCATACAGGTTCACGGTCTGCATGATCATGCGGACTTCATGGTAACCGTCCTCTCTCTTCCGGACCACATCCAGGCCGAGGTTGATCTTGGCATAGGCCTTCAGTTCTAAATGGTCTTTCATATTGTCACCCTCTATTGTTTTTATCCACGGCTCCTGCCCCGGATTGCTCCGAATTTCGAATCAGCAGGATCCATCACCACTGCCGCGCTCCATGGAATTTTCAAACCGGAAAATTTCCACTGACCGCGGTATTCAAGTGACATACTCCCTCCACTTAGCTAACGCTTGAAGTGGGGGGCTTCTCGTTCGATTGCCCTATTGGGCAAAGCATA
>CAKRNI010000340.1 GCA_934370915.1 uncultured Lachnospiraceae bacterium | reverse complement strand
GTGAACCTGAGGAAGGAAAGTGTCTCGATGGCAGCGGGAGCAGAGGATGCTGCTGCGGACATGAATGTAATGCCGGGCGAGATGGAAGTCAGCGCGAATATTAAGATCGTGTTCTCCATGGGAGAATAGGTATTCTGCGAATCTGATAGTAATTCACAGGGCATGGACCGGAAAACAGTGGACATCCGGGACCATGCCCTGTATAATATAGGATACGACCAAGTGGCTGTCCAGTATCCTGGCAGCCACGTAAATTACTGTTTGGGCGGTAAAAGCCCACAGTTAAAAAGGAGAAAGACAATGGCAGAAAAGAAAAAT
The DNA here is from genome assembly GCA_934370915.1 of uncultured Lachnospiraceae bacterium. GTDB lineage: Bacteria > Bacillota > Clostridia > Lachnospirales > Lachnospiraceae > Pilosibacter. Next base: position 1,487 of record CAKRNI010000340.1, on the reverse strand, counting down.
CCGGTGATCACCATCGAAATGACAAACGGCGATATCATCAAAGCAGAGCTTTATCCGGACGTTGCTCCGAATACGGTAAACAACTTTTTAAGTCTTGTAAATAAGGGATTCTATAACGGACTGATTTTCCACCGCGTGATCAAGGGATTCATGATCCAGGGCGGATGCCCGGACGGCAACGGAATGGGTGGTCCGGGATACTGTATCAAGGGCGAGTTCTCCCATAACGGTTTCCAGAATGATCTGGCGCACACGGAGGGCGTTCTCTCCATGGCCCGCGCGATGAACCCGAACTCCGCAGGCTCCCAGTTCTTCATTATGCACAAAGAGGCTCCGTACTTAAACGGTGAGTATGCAGCGTTCGGTCAGGTCATCGATGGAATGGACATCGTAAACAAGATCGCTGAAGTGCGTACCGATTACAGTGACCGTCCGATGAAGGAGCAGAAGATTAAATCCATCACAGCAGAGACCTTCGGTGTGGAGTATCCGGAACCGGAGAAGTGCTGATAAAAAGTGGCAGTCAGATCCCGGATCATCTCGTATGAAAAACGGGACCGGCCGCAATTATAAAAAGGAGATGTGCTATGCAGGAGACCCGTTATGCAATCGTAAACGGAGAAAAGATTCCTGTCCTGATCTCCGATGAAAATGAGGCTCTTCTGGCGGCAAAGGCTGCCGGGAGAGCCATTGTTGGATTATGGAGAGAAGATGCGCAGGGGGAAGAGTGGTGCGTGGCCGACACATTGATCGCGGATATGGAGGTCGCGGACGAGAGGTTTCTGGAACGGATCGCAAGGAGAGAGCTGGGACTGCCGTGGGATATCTGCGAGACAGAGAGGCTTACGATCCGGGAGATCGCGGAACGCGATTATGAGGAGATCGTGAAGAACCGTGTCGATGAAAGTCTCGATACGGTCGAGAATGTCGCGGATTATACAAAGCGGCATTACGAAGTATTTGAGTTCGGATTCTGGACGGTGGAGGAGAAAAAAAGCGGAAACCTTGTCGGTGTTGTGGGATTCCGCATCCCGCAGGACGATGGGATCAGGGGCGTGGACTATTATGTGCTGTCCCTGAGCGATAAAAACAGCCGGAATGACACACTGGAGCTCGGATACCATATTTTCCCGGAATACCGGAGAAAAGGCTACGCTTCGGAGGCATGCCGGGCGGTGATCGAGTATGCCAGAGAAGAGTTCGGGATCGTTCAGTTTATCGCCAGAATCGGGAAGGAAAACATCGTGTCGAAGAAGATGGCGGAGAGTATGGGATTTGTGAAGACAGAAGAAGATCCTTTTGACTAAAAAAGTCAATTAACATGCAAGATTTCTCTTGTCAAATGATGCCCCTATCATGTATATTAAACATTGTATACAAACAACAGAGATACAATTCGATGATACCGCCATTTTAACAACACTTTGCAAGAATTCTCCCATCCTCTTTAGATAATATGAAGTGACCTCACATTTGTAGCAACGTGG
>CAKRNI010000339.1 GCA_934370915.1 uncultured Lachnospiraceae bacterium | reverse complement strand
TGAACAACAACGTGATCATGTCCATGTCCACGCTTTGTCTTCCTGTGTCGCCGAAGTTAAAGCTCACGGATCATGGGTTGCTTACGGTTCCGGGGCAGGAACATGTGCCGTTGATAGAGAAGTATGAAAAATAATGCAGAAAATTGAAAGTCTAGGTATACGCCTGGATTTTTGAGGGCGGATCTGATGATACAGAGGAAGCAGACCTGCTCTCTGCCTGCGGCAGGCAATCCTGTGTGTGAAGCAGGTTTAGATCGAAATTATGAAGGATGAAATTAGAACGATGAAGAAGATTATCAAAAACGGCATTGTTGTGACGATGAACGCGGCAGGTGATGTCTGGGATCATGGTTATGTGATGTTTGAAGATACAAAGATCCTGGCAGCAGGACCGGAGGAAGAGCTTGAGAAGGCGCTTCAGGAGCTTACTGCGCAGGGGATCTTAAAGGCTGGCGAGACATTCGAAGAGATCGATGCGAAGCGCGCCATCGTGATTCCGGGTCTTGTGAACACCCACTGCCACCTCGGAATGATCCCGTTCCGCGGTCTTGGGGACGACTGTAAGGACCGTCTGCGGGTGTTCCTACTTCCGATGGAGAATCAGGCCATGGACGCGGAGATGGCAGAGCTTTCCACGCGATACGCCATCGGCGAGCTGCTGCTCTCCGGCGTGACGACAGTGCTTGATATGTACTATTTCGAGGAAGTCGTGGCGAAGGTCATGGACGAGATGGGGATCCGCGGAATCGCAGGAGAGACGGTGATGGAAAAGGATTCCTGCGACAGTAAGAACGCGGATGAGGCCATCCGGCGGGGAATCGCCCTGATCGAGGCGTACAAAGATCATCCGCGCATTTCCGGAGCGATCACGCCCCACGGAACCACCACCTGCAGCCCGGAGACTTTAAAGCGGGCATATGAGGAGGACGTGAAGGCTGGAACCGTATTCACGCTCCATGTGGCGGAGATGGACTACGAGATGACCCAGTTGAGGGAACAGTATAACATGACGCCCATTGAGTTTATGGAGCACATCGGTATCCTCGGCCCGAATACGCTGGCGGCTCACAGCATCCGCACAACGGAACATGACGTGGAGATCCTTGCGAAGCACGGCGCGTCCGTGGCCCACTGTATCGCCTCCAACACGAAGGCAGCAAAGGGCGTGGCCCCAGTGTCCCTGATGCATAAGCACGGCATGTCCGTCGGCTTCGGCACCGACGGTCCGGCGAGCGGAAATACGCTGGATCTGTTCATCCAGATGCGGATGTGTGAGAACTTCCACAAAAATGAGCTCCACGACCGCAGCGCGTTCCCGGCAAAAGAGGTCGTTTCCATGGCGACCATCGAGGGAGCAAGAGCGTTAGGACTCGGTGACATCACCGGTTCCATCGAGCCTGGAAAACAGGCGGATCTCGTCCTCGTAGAGACCGACTCCCCGAATATGTTTCCGGTATACGACCCGTATTCGGCGCTTGTGTATAGCGCGATTGCATCGAATGTGAGAGATGTTTATGTTGCAGGTGAGTGTCTGGTGAAAGAGAAAAAGCTGGTCCGCGAGGACTTCGCGAAGATCAGGAATGACCTTCGGGAGAAGATGGAGCGGACAGCGTTTAGGGATATGAAGAATCTGGTGTAGAGGATAGAAAAACGGCTGATTTTACGGTGAATGTAAAATCAGTCGTTTTTTTATTACAATGAAAAGTTCATTTTGGCTATTCCTAAGAACAAACTACACGTACAGATTATGCGACAGCCTCTTCCAGAAAACGATAGATAAAAGCACCGTAATGCAGTCAGTCAGAGCCTGACCGTAGATGACGCCGTTTAACCCGAAG
>CAKRNI010000338.1 GCA_934370915.1 uncultured Lachnospiraceae bacterium | reverse complement strand
ACATCATCTTATCCACCATGCCCATCAGCTCATCACCGACGGCTTTGGACTTCGCCTCAGCATCATCAAGGGAGGTTCCCTTAACGCCATAGTAGAATTTGATCTTTGGCTCCGTTCCGGACGGACGGATGCAGAGCCATGCGCCGTCGTTCATATCGTAGTAGAGAACGTTGGACTCTGGAAGACCTGTCTCCTTTACTTCGCCTGTTGCGACATCTGTGATCGTATTCTTCTTATAGTCACGGACAGAAGTTACCCCGTAACCGCCCAGCGCCTTCGGCGGATTCTTGCGGAAGTTCTCCATGATCTCCTGAATCTTCGCAAGTCCCTCAATGCCCTTTAAGCCGATGGATTTTACGGTATCCTTGTAGTAACCGTACTTCTCATACATGGCAACCATCGCATCCCATAAGGTCATGCCTTTTTCCTTATAGTAAGCGGCAGCCTCACAGAGAGCGGCAGTCGCGGAGATCGCGTCCTTATCGCGGGCATATGTACCGATCAGGCAGCCGTAGCTCTCCTCCATTCCGAACATATAGGTGCCCTTGCCGGTTGTCTCTTCTTTTAAGATCTGCTGACCGATATATTTGAATCCTGTCAGGACCTCGACGAGCTTGCAGCCGTAGTGTTTTGCGACGGCATCAACCAGGTTTGTGGTAACGATGGATTTTACGACTTCGCCGTCGGCCGGGATCTTTCCTGCTGCCTGCTTCTGGCTCAGTACATAGTCACATAACAGGGAGCCGGACATATTTCCGGTCAGCGGGATATATTCGCCGGACTTTGTATCTTTTACATAAACACCGAGACGGTCAGCATCCGGGTCTGTGGCGAGAACAAGATCCGCGTTCTTCTCTTTTGCAAGCTTTAAGCCAAGCTCAAATGCCTCAGCGGCTTCCGGGTTCGGGTAGCTTACGGTCGGGAAATCGCCGTTCGGGAGTTCCTGCTCCGGAACCACATAGACATTCTCAAAACCGATCTCCTTCATTACGCGGCGGGCCGGGATATTTCCGGTTCCGTGGAGTGGAGTGTAGATGATCGTGATGTCTTTCTGCATACGGTTGATTGCTTCCTGATTTACGACCTGGGCTTTCACCTGGGCGATATATCTGTCATCGATCTCTTTTCCGATGACCTGGAATTTTCCGCTCTTTAATGCCTCTTCCTCCGTCGTTGTCTTAACGGTAGAGAGATCTTCGATTGCGAGAACTTCGGCTGTCACACCTTTGTCGTGCGGCGGTGTAAACTGTGCGCCGTCCTCCCAGTATACTTTATATCCGTTATATTCCGGCGGGTTATGGCTCGCGGTGATGTTGATACCGGCGATGCAGCCTAACTCGCGGACTGCGAAGGACAGCTCCGGGGTCGGGCGCAGGGATTCAAATTTATACGCCTTGATGCCGTTTGCTGCCAGAGTCATTGCTGCCTCCATGGCAAATTCCGGGGACATATGGCGGGAATCGAAAGCGATCGCAACGCCCTTGTCGGCTCCGCCCTGTTTGATAATATAGTTCGCAAGTCCCTGAGTCGCGCGGCGGACTGTATAGATATTCATACGGTTGATTCCGGCTCCGATGATTCCGCGGAGTCCCGCAGTACCAAATTCCAGATCCATATAGAAACGTTCCTTGATTTCGTTTTCATCGTTCGCAATTGCCCGAAGCTCTTCTTTCGTCTTATCGTCAAAGTACGGATTGGCAAGCCATTCCTGGTAGATCTTCATGTAATCCTTCATGTTTTGACTCCCCTCATGCATTATTTTCCGGGGCGGAAAATATAATTCCAGCCACCTGTAAGATAGGTTCATTATATTACATTTCTAATGAAAAATAAAGTTATTTCC
>CAKRNI010000337.1 GCA_934370915.1 uncultured Lachnospiraceae bacterium | reverse complement strand
ATATCCGAAACCTTATACACCGTGATAAATGCCTCCGGATCACTGGAACTGATATAGTTCATGAGTGCCTGATACTCGCGCTTGTCCACGATCGTAATGATCTCATTATGCTTCTCAAAATTATAAGCACCGATCGCTTCATAGATCGTTGCGCCGCTGTGCAGGTTGTTAATGATAAACTGGCGGAGTTCTTCCTCTTTTTTTGTGATGATGCAGACACGGCGTTTTACATTCTGATCGAAAATAAAGTAGTCGAGAACGATTCCGTTCACGTACGTACCGAGTACACTGAGTACAACAGTCTTTTTGTCATAAACGAACGCGGAGGAAAGCGCCACACACATGCCGGAGAGAGACATTGCCTTTCCGAGATCCATATGCAGATACTTATTCATGATCTTTGCAACGATGTCCAGTCCGCCGGATGATGCATTCATGTTAAAGAGCATTGCGAGACCGATGCTGACCACCAACACATAGCAGACCGCATCCAGCTCCTGACTTCCGGTGAGGGATGTAAAATCCGGGAAGATTTTTTCGAAAATACCTAAGAAGACCGGCAGCATGACACTCGTGTATACAGTTTTTGCGCCGAACTCCTTACCGCAGAAAATAAATCCGATGATCAGCAGGAGGATGTTGAGCGCCATCGTGATCACAGAAAGCGGAAGTGGGATAAAGTGGGTCAGAATAATTCCGAGACCGGAAATACTGCTGATTGATGTGTGGCTTGGTACCAGAAAAAAGAAAACCGCTATGGCTGTGATTGCGTCAGCCAGAGTCATGATAAAAATTTCTTTGATTAACTCCTTGTTGTTCATAATACAGAACCCTTTCCCATTGCAAGCTGCTGATTTCCCGCGGGTGTTCCCTTTATGTCTTCCCCGCGGGTACAATTTTCGGTTCAAGTATATACTGGATGGACATGATATGCAAGAGAACGTGGTGAAGTGTGACCATGATAAAAGAATATGAAAACAAGAAGATAATGTGGCTGGACAGTAACTATGAATTACTGTCGGCGCAGGGCATGAACAGCAATACTGCCTGAAAAAGGACAGAAAAAGTTAAGGAAATTTACAGGCAGAGGTAAAAACTGTATGGTACTATAAATAGTACAGACAGCTTTGATTCATGCCGGATACGGTAACATCACGATCAAAACAGAAAGAGGGGAGATCATGAACGATAAAAAGAAGATCCTGGCGGCTGCAGGCATCCTTGTCCTTGCGGGAGCCGCCGCGACGGCATTCTATATAGGAAAGAAGAATAAAACACAGGCGGTGACATCGGTATGCATTATCGGCGGTGCGGACGGACCGACATCGATTTTTCTCGCCGGAAAACCTGGCAATTCCGCTGACGAGGGAACAAAAGCCGCAGTCCTGGATCTTGAGACTGCAAAAAAACAGCCCTATGGACAGGTGGTGGAACTCGACTACGTGAGCATCGACAGGATCTCCCTTCACGGTTCCTTTGGTTACATTGCATTCGACATCAATGGCTCCGATGATTCTGCCACAGTGGAGCCGGTGGCAGCCTATACCCTGGAAGAGGCTGGTCCCATCGTGACACAGGGCGATGAGTATACGGAAGTTCTCGGAAGCGCGGATGGCTGTGTGGTGGCACCGAAGGCGTATATGAAGGAAAAGAATCCGATGTACCTCTACTCCAACACCTATGGAGATGTGACGGAGCTCCCGGAAAAAGTCTGCAAGATCCTCAGAGAGAATAAAGAAAACGGCAGCTTCAAGGATGCATATCTGACGGATGACCGTCTGAATCAGATGGCATCGGATATCTACAACGAATATGGCAGCACACTGCTGTACGGCCCGGTGGCGATCCCGGAGTTTGACAGCGA
>CAKRNI010000336.1 GCA_934370915.1 uncultured Lachnospiraceae bacterium | reverse complement strand
CGTCTCGCGCGGTCGCTTGCGACATGTTTCTGCTTCGCGCGAGTGCCCATCCTCGCGGAGCGTTTTTTTGTTTCATAGGGCGCAATTTCCTGTGAAACAAAAAAGTCTTATGAATGTAATGTAACTTCATCCATAAGACTTTTATTTTCATGCTCAAGTTTACTCCATGCAGCCCTGCTGCCGGGTTTTATTTGGCGTACTCGGTAACTCTCGATTCACGGATTACATTGACCTTGATCTGTCCCGGATACTGTAACTCTTCCTGAATCCGCTTTGAAATCTCTCTCGCCATCAGAACCATATCATCGTCGCTGACCTGTTCCGGTACAACCATGATACGCACCTCGCGACCTGCCTGAATTGCATAGGATTTATCAACACCCTTATAGGAGTTCGTGATATCCTCCAGCTGTTTCAGACGGTTGGTATATGTTTCCAGAGTCTCTCGTCTCGCACCTGGACGTGCCGCTGAAATCGTATCAGCTGCCTGTACCAGACATGCAATCAAGCTCTGTGGCTCTACATCGCCGTGATGGGCTTCCACCGCATTGATAACGGTTGCGGACTCTTTGTACTTCTTACAGAGTGCCACACCCAGTTCTACGTGGGTTCCCTCCTGCTCGTGATCGACTGCCTTTCCAATATCATGTAATAAACCTGCACGTTTGGCGGTCCGTACATCGACGCCCACCTCAGCCGCCAGAAGTCCGGCTAACTGTGCAACCTCAATCGAATGCTTCAATGCATTCTGACCGTAGCTTGTCCGGAATTTCATCTTACCAAGCAGCTTGACAAGTTCCGGATGGATACCATGAATGCCAACTTCCAGAAGAGCCGCTTCGCCCTCCTCGCGCATCATGTTTTCCACTTCTTTCTGTGCCTTCTCTACCATCTCTTCGATTCTGGCCGGATGAATCCGTCCATCCACAATCAGACGTTCCAGTGCAATACGCGCTACCTCTCTCCGGATCGGATCGAAGCCAGACAGGACAACTGCCTCCGGCGTATCGTCGATGATCAGTTCCACACCCGTCAGAGTCTCCAGTGTACGAATATTTCTTCCCTCACGTCCGATAATTCGTCCCTTCATCTCATCATTCGGAAGCTGTACGACTGATACGGTTGTCTCAGCCACATGATCCGCAGCACAGCGTTGAATCGCTGTCACCACATAATCCTTGGCTTTCTTCTCTGCTTCCTCTTTAGCTTTCGCCTCGAGATCTTTGATCAGCTTCGCCGTATCATGCTTTACATCTTCTTCCACGGAACGCAGCAGATATTCCTTTGCCTGTTCAGAGGTTAAACCGGAGATCTTCTCCAGTTCCAGCATACCTTTCTCATAGAGAGCCTCTGCCTCCGCAGTCTTTCTCTTGAGTGCCTCCTCCTTGACATTCATACCCGCTTCACGCTTTTCCATCGCTTCTGCTTTTTTGTCCAGGTTTTCTTCTTTGCTCAGTACACGTCTTTCATAGCGCTGAAGCTCAGCTCTTCTTTCCTTTGTTTCTTTCTCAAGCTCATTCTTTGTCTTTAACGACTCTTCCTTCGCTTCAAGGAGAGCTTCTCGCTTCTTTGTCTCAGCAATTTTCAATGCTTCATCTATTATTTCCCTGGATCGTTCTTCTGCGCTGCCAATCTTCGCCTCATATGTCTTCTGGCGATGCTGGTTCGCAACGACCCAAGTAATAGCTGCTACAATAACACCTGTAACGATAACCGCAATTATTACTTGTGACACAGGAGCACCTCCTTATTTAGTTTTCATTGTACGAAAATACAATACTATAATTTTAAACGGTTTTATACAGTATGTCAAGCAGAATAAGCGCTTCCTAACCAGCTTCCTGAGACGCTTTCAGACAGCGTTC
>CAKRNI010000335.1 GCA_934370915.1 uncultured Lachnospiraceae bacterium | reverse complement strand
ATGCATATCTGCCGTTTCCATCAATCCTCGGAATTCTTATCGTCCGATCATTTCCGGCAGTTGTGATCTTATCAAAAGCAACAAAATCTTATACGCAAATAGGAGTTCATTATGAAAAAAACAGTTCTCGTCACCGGCTCATCCCGCGGGATCGGGCGGGCGGTGGCTTTAAAATTTGCTTCCTGCGGATACCGTGTTGTGATCAACTGTGCCCGAAGCACAGATCGGTTGGAAGAAGTGAAAAAAGAAGTGGAGGCGCTGGGCGCAGAGTGCCTTGCGGTACAGGCGGATGTCGGAAATCCGACTGACTGTAAACGTCTGTTTAAAGAGATCGAATCCCGCTTCGGTCATGTGGATGTCCTTGTAAACAACGCCGGAATCTCCATCATCGGTCTCTTACAGGACTTAAGCTTTGAGGACTGGAACAGGATCCTCTCCGCAAATCTTTCCTCCGTCTTCCACTGTGCGAAGCTTGCGATTCCGGGAATGATCCACAACCACAACGGAAAGATCATCAATATCTCCTCCGTCTGGGGCGTCTGCGGTGCCTCCTGCGAGGCAGCCTACTCCGCCACAAAAGGCGGCGTCAACGGTCTCACCATGGCCCTCGCCAAGGAACTCGCCCCCTCCGGCATTCAGGTGAACGCCATCGCCTGCGGAGCCATTGATACGGAGATGAATGGATTTTTATCTGAGGAGGAGCATGAGATGCTCCTGGACGAGATTCCCGCCGGCCGCATGGGAAAGCCGGAGGAGGTCGCAGATCTCGTCATGAAGCTCGTAGAAGCTCCTGATTACCTGACCGGACAAGTTATAAAAATGGATGGCGGCTGGATCTGATCCAGCCACCATTTCTTTCCGCTTTAAAAGCGCAGACAATCCTGCAGATAACGCGCATGCGCCTGAAGCGCAGCAATAATCTCCTGTCTTCTCTTCTTTATCATCGGACTCATTCCCGTCAGGCTCACACTTCCAAACAATTCATTATGATATCGATTAAAGATCGGCACTGCTAACGCTGATACTCCGGTAAAAAGAGCGTCGTATTCTTCAGAATACCCATTTTTACGGATCCGGTATAGCTCCACGTCAAAATTCTTCTGCTTATCCTCGAAAGACTTCTGGAACGGTGTCATCGGCATTCTTTCCAGATATTCCGCTCTTTCTTTTTCCGATAAATATGCCAACAGAATCTTTCCGCTTGCGGAATCATACAGGGATATCTGTGGTGACACACGCTGGACAATAAAAGGGCAGTTTGTCGGTTCCGTTGTGTCGATCACTCTCAATTGCTTTTCGTCCATTGCAAACATGGTTCCGTTTAACTGGAACTGATTACTTAACGCCAGCAGTCTGTCATGGCCCCGGTCAATGCACATGCTCTGGCGCGTCCCGGCCGCGAGACAGGCTTTGTTAAACAGCGCCGCCCCCAGCATGTACTGCCCATTTCCATTCTGGCTGATATATCCATTCTGGTAAAGCGTACTCAGGATTCCATGAACTGTACCTTTGTTCAAATTGAGCTGATTGCTGATCTGACCCAGCGTCAGGGCAGAATTTGTCATCGTAAAGCAGTTCAATATGTTGATCGCACGCTGAACCGACTGGATCTGACGTTCCGTAGCCTTTGTATTTTTTTCCGTAACATTTTTCGATTCATCCAATGGCAAAATACATCCCCCTGTCAAATAGAGTTTGATATTGTCAAAAGCAAGTTGGTAATTATTGTCATTTTAACATCCCTATGCTATATTGTCAACACAGTTACAAAAGTTCAATTTTTTCGGCCGAATAAATAGAACATTCATATCGCCCAACTAAAAAAGGAGGAAAACGCATGGTGAATTCCAATAATGTCACTCGTAAATTTACTATGAAAGAAAAACTTGCTTCCCTTGG
>CAKRNI010000334.1 GCA_934370915.1 uncultured Lachnospiraceae bacterium | reverse complement strand
AAAAAATATTATAATGAGTGAGGATTCATATGGAAAATTACAAGAGCAAGATCGTAACTGCGGAGGCTGCCGTTGCGGCAGCCGTAAAAGACGGCGACTGGGTCGATTATGGATTCGGCGGCGGGTTCCCGGAACTTCTTGATAAAGCACTTGCCGCAAGAAAAGGTCATTTAAAGGACGTTAAGATCCGCGGCGGTCTCGTGATCCGTCCGCGCATCGAGGTTGTTGAGGCTGACCCGGAACAGGAAAGCTTCTCCTACTACAGCTGGCATATCGGTGACTACGAGCGCAAGCTCCAGACCCGCGGTCTCGTAAAATTCATGCCGGTGGTTCTCCGTCTTCTCCCGACACTCTACCGCCAGCGCTATATCCGGACAGACGTTGCTTTCGTCCCGGTATCCGCTCCGGATGAGAACGGCTACTGCGGTCTCGGCATCTCAAACTTCGCATGGAGAACCATGTTTGAGAGTGCAAGAACTGTGATCTTTGAGATCAATGAACATTATCCGAAGCTTCAGGGTGTGGACGGTTTCCATCGTGTCCATCTTTCCGAGGCGGATTATATTGTGGAGGGCGCTCATGAGCCGCTTCCGGTAAGAACCTACAAAGCTCCGTCTGAGACAGATATCCAGATTGCGAAGCTCGTCGTAAACGAGATTCCGGACGGCGCTGTCCTTTCTCTCGGTGTCGGCGGCGTTCCGTTCACCGTTGCAAATATGTTGGCAGAGTCTGACCTAAAAGACCTTGGCTGTCATACCGGAACCATCAGTGACGCTTACTTAAACCTCTGGAAAGCCGGAAAGCTCACAAATGCGAAGAAAGAATTCGATACCGGTCTCTCCACATGGAACCTCGCGATGGGCTCCCAGGAGTTCTATGACTGGATCGCGGAAAATCCGAAACTTTTCCACCCGGCTGATCTCGATTATGTCCATGATCCGCAGCGCATCGGAACCATGAAGAACGTCATCAGCATCAATGGCGGCGTGCAGCTTGACCTGATGGGTCAGGAGAATGCTGAGTCCGCGGGAACCCGCCAGCTCTCCGGTATCGGTGGACAAATGGATTTCCTTGAGGGCGCTTACCGTTCCGTTGGAGGAAAGGGATACATCTGCATCAACTCTGCGAGAAAAACAAAGGACGGAACCTTAAAGTCCAACATCGTCCCGTTCATTCCGGGCGGCTCCACTGTCTCCGCACCGCGTACCATGATCCAGAGCGTTGCGACCGAGTACGGCATCGCGAACCTCTCCGGAAAAACCTTAAGAGAGCGCGCCGAGTCCATGATCGCGATCGCGCACCCGGATTTCAGGGATGAGCTGGAGCAGTATGCGAAAGAGGCGTTCCACTAAGAAATGATTTCTGGCTGGCAGCTGAGTACTCTGGTACTGTTCTATCCTGACAACTTTATAAATAAATCAAGGAGACGGCGGTCAGTCGTCTCCTTATATTCCACCTGTCTTCCTGACAGGGACATATCAAATGCACCACAGATGCTTTTTATCCATACAATTTCTATTTATTTCGTATCAAATCTCGTAACCGCCATATGCACCAGATATGGGATCAGGATCACAGGGATCGCGAGGTACGCGAGGACGCTGTACGCACGCTGGATCAGGGTCAGGAGACCGAACTGGGCGATGGCGAAATCTACGATGCAGCAGATCAGGGCTGCGATGATCTCGTGGCGGGAGATCTTTCTCTTAGGAATTTCGCCTGCGTTTTTCACGGATTCTCCGGCCAAAACAGTTTTCTTTCTGTCAGCACATCCGGCTTCGATTCCGCTGCAGATCCTCCTCACCATCGCAGCCACCATGTTGACTGCCGTGGAGACTGCCCCGAGAATAATAAGGATCGAGATCAGCGGTGTCATAAATGCCTTTCCGACACCATTCTGAACCATAAATAAAGTCGGGACGCTCTGGTTTTTCATCTCCGG
>CAKRNI010000333.1 GCA_934370915.1 uncultured Lachnospiraceae bacterium | reverse complement strand
ACGGATATAAAAAGATCCCGGCAGAATATATTCCTGCCGGGATCAAGCCTAAGTATTTATGAAAGAATACACTGCAAGTGTCTATTTCTGGTTTTTCTCGACCTCTGCCTTCTTCATCGCGCGAACCTTTGTGGAAAGACCATAGAGGTTGATGAAGCCGGTAGCGTCGTGGTGATCGTAGAGGTCGCCTGTTGTGAAGGAAGCGATGCTCTCGTTGTATAAGGAATATGGGGAAGTTGTGCCCTGCTTGATGATGTTACCCTTGTAGAGCTTCATCTTGCACTCACCAGTCACATATTCCTGAGTGGACTCAACGAATGCCTGTAATGCCTCACGAAGCGGGCTGAACCATTTTGCGGAGTAAACGACATCAGCGTACTCGTTGTCGATGTTCTTCTTATATTTTAATGTCTCTTTGTCTAAGATCAGTTCCTCTAACTGCTTGTGAGCCTCAAGAAGGATCGTTCCGCCAGGAGTCTCATAAACACCACGGGACTTCATGCCGACCATACGGTTCTCAACGATATCGGTGATGCCGATTCCGTTCTTGCCGCCGAGTTCATTTAATTTTGTGAGGATCTCGGAGAATTTCATCTTCTCGCCGTTTAACGCAACCGGGAAACCTTTCTCGAAGGAGATGGAGATCTCAGTCTCTTCATCCGGTGCCTTCTCCGGTGTTACGCCGAGTACGAGCATATGATCATAGTTCGGTGCCTGTGCCGGGTCTTCCAGCTCAAGACCTTCATGGCTGATGTGCCAGATATTGCGGTCACGGCTGTAGCTGTCATTTTTCTTGAACGGAAGATCGATGTTGTGCTTTGCACAGTATTCTAATTCTTCCTCACGGGACTGGATATTCCAGGTTCTCCATGGAGCGATGATCTTCATATCCGGAGCAAGAGCCTTGATGCCGAGTTCGAAACGTACCTGATCGTTTCCTTTACCGGTAGCACCGTGGCAGATGGCAACAGCGCCTTCCTTCTTTGCAATATCAACGAGGATCTTCGCGATCAACGGGCGGGCCATTGCGGTACCGAGGAGATACTTGTTCTCATATGTAGCGTTTGCTTTTACGCACGGAGCGATGTACTCGTCGCAGAATTCATCGACAACATGCTCGATATATAATTTGGAAGCTCCGCAGTATTTTGCTCTCTCTTCCAGACCGTCTAACTCATTTCCCTGTCCTACGTCGATGCAGACGCAGACTACATCGTAATCATAATTTTCTTTTAACCACGGAATCAGAACTGTTGTGTCGAGTCCGCCGGAATATGCTAAAATAACTTTCTCTTTCATAATGGTTATCCTCCGATCTGTTTCAGACGTTGTTTTCTTTATGCTTCATAAATATACATCCGAATATGCATAATGTCAAGCATAAAATGTATTTTTATGAAACAAAATGCATATTATACATGAACGATGCATAAATTGGGAGAGACGGGAGGAGAAAGATATGTGCCGGCGGGGTAACTGTTCAGTAGGTCTGCGCACTTGCTGCGCTGACCGTAAGAAAACATAGGCTGGAAGGCAAAAATCCCATCAGCGAAGCTGATCTGGAATGGATTTTTGCACGTAACTATGAAGGTACTGAATAGTTACCCGGCGGGGAAAATAAAAAGGATCTGGTGGTGGAAAAGCAGAGGGAGAGAGTGGCGGACAGGAAATAAAATCAGGGCGGCTGTCAGAATGTAAATCATATAGAAATGGTAGGAAATATAGAGTCAGGATTGACAAGCACTGTGAAATCATGGATAATAGGTTTCAAGACTGCGCCAGCCGCCTACCATATTGTATGGAAGGATATGGCAGTATTAGAAGACCGGGATAGCTGCGCAGAGAGTAAATATGGAAGGAAACGTGTTCATGGAACAGTGGAATGAATACCTGGAAGTTCTGGCATCCAAGGCACCGACTCCGGGAGGCGGAAGCGCAGCGGCGGTTTACG
>CAKRNI010000332.1 GCA_934370915.1 uncultured Lachnospiraceae bacterium | reverse complement strand
CGCTCACGGGCGATCAGTGCCGCGCCGAAAGCACCCATGATACCTGCGATATCCGGGCGGACGGCATTGCAGCCGGAGATCCGCTCGAAGCTTCGGAGGACTGCGTCATTGTAGAAGGTTCCGCCCTGCACAACGACGTTCTTTCCGAGGTCGCCGGCGGAAGTGATCTTGATGACCTTAAACAGGGCATTCTTGATAACAGAGTAAGCGAGGCCGGCGGAGATATCCGCAACGGAAGCGCCCTCTTTCTGTGCCTGTTTTACGTTGGAGTTCATGAATACGGTACATCTCGTTCCGAGATCCACGGGGTTCTGGGCAAACAGGGCTGCCTTTGCGAAATCCTGAACGCTGTAGTTTAAGGATTTTGCGAAGGTCTCGATGAAGGAACCGCAGCCGGAGGAACATGCCTCGTTGAGCTGGACACTGTCCACGGTGCCGTCCTTGATGCGGATACATTTCATATCCTGACCACCGATATCGAGGATGCAGTCTACGGACGGATCGAAGAATGCCGCCGCGTAGTAGTGGGAGATCGTCTCGACCTCGCCCTCATCCAGCATGAAGGCCGCCTTTAAGAGGGCCTCGCCGTAGCCGGTGGAGCAGGAGTAGGCGATCTTCGCGCTGTCCGGAAGCAGGGACTTGATCTCCTTTATGGAAGAGATTGCGGTCGCTAACGGGCTTCCGTTGTTGCTGCTGTAAAAGCTGTAGAGCAGGGAACCGTCCTCGCCGACGAGTGCCACCTTCGTTGTGGTGGAACCGGCATCGATTCCAAGGAATACATTTCCCTCATAGGTAGAGAGATCACCGCGGCGAACCTTGTACTGGTCATGGCGGTCGGTGAATTCCTTATAATCCGCCTCATCCTTAAATAAAGGCTGCATTCTCTTTACTTCGAATTTCATCTTGATGCCGCCGGAGAGATCTGCGATCAGCTTGTCAAGAGAGAAGACCTCCGCGTGATCCTTTGCGTTCATGGCAGCGCCGACGGCAGCAAAAAGATGGGAGTGGTCCGGGGCGATGATCGCGTCACCGGTTAAATTTAAGGTGCGGATAAAGGCGTTTCGAAGCTCCGGTAAAAAGTGCAGCGGGCCGCCGAGGAACGCTACGTTTCCGCGGATCGGTTTTCCGCAGGCAAGACCGCTGATGGTCTGGTTCACAACCGCCTGAAAAATAGAGGCGGCAAGGTCCTCGCGGGTCGCGCCATCGTTGATCAGCGGCTGGATATCGGACTTTGCGAATACGCCGCAGCGGGCAGCGATCGGGTAGATCGCTTTATAATTTTTTGCATATTCATTCAGACCGGAAGCATCCGTCTGCAATAAGGAAGCCATCTGGTCGATAAAGGAACCGGTACCTCCGGCGCAGATTCCGTTCATACGCTGGTCGATTCCGCCTGTAAAGTAGATGATCTTCGCGTCCTCGCCGCCAAGCTCGATGGCGACATCCGTCCGCGGAGCGTAGTCCTGAAGTGCGGTCGCGACCGCTACGACTTCCTGGACAAATGGAATATGTAAGTAACCCGACAGAGTGAGTCCGCCGGAACCTGTAATATTGGGCCGTAAAGAGAGTTCACCGAGTTCTCCCTTACACTTTTTCAGAAGCGAGGCCAGGGTTTCCTGGATATTGGCGTAATGCCGCTCATAATCCGCGAATAAAATTTTGTTGTTGTCGTCGATCACGGCAACTTTTACTGTAGTGGAACCGATATCGATTCCAAGACGATAACATTGATTCATACGAGCGGGGAGTTCTCCCCATACCTCCTTTTCAACAGAAAAAAACGAGCCGTCCGCAAAAAGCAGACAGCCAGCCGGAATGCGGGCATCAACATGCCGAACCGTTCAGTCATACAATTTTCTGCCGGAATCGGCACATAGCTGAACTGTTATGTCAAAATTCCGCACATAGTATAACACATTAAAAAAGGAAATACAATTGACGGAACTGGCATCTG
>CAKRNI010000331.1 GCA_934370915.1 uncultured Lachnospiraceae bacterium | reverse complement strand
CGATCGACTTAAGCGGAGGAAAGAAAAAGCTTCCGATCCGCAGCATTACCGTTGCCCCGAAGAATCATATCGACCTCGCCCGGGAGGGCATGAAGGAGTATCTTCGCAGCCATGGGTATCAGGTGGATGTGGAGCTTTCTAGGATCAAGTTAAGGTATTAGTACGAAAAATCATATTAAGGCCTCAATCGAAACAGGACAGATCATCTGCGTGGATGCGGGTGGCTGTCCTGCTTTTTGCGGCTCTATGAAAATGGTTGACGGTAGACGAGGTGGAAGTCAGTGTAGATAGAAAAACAAAAATAAATATGTCTGGTGGAAAAATAAGTTATATATGTGGAAGAATAAAGAAGAAAAGAAATTTCCGATAAAAATGAACTTTCCCCCAATTGCCTGTCTCTATAAGACAGATGCATCAAAAAAGAGAGGAGGCAGGACATGGATGAAGAGAATATCGTGAGACGCATGATCAACGGGGACATGGATGCCTTCGGGGAGCTGATGGAGAAGTATGAGAGGCCGGCGCTCAGGGCGGCCTGGCTGATCTCCGGGAACGCGGCGGACAGCGAGGACATTGTCCAGGAGACATTCACCGCCTGCTATTTAAACAGAAAGAAGCTCCGGGATCCGGCAGCCTTTAAGACATGGTTTTACAGGATACTCACAAGGTCCGCGTGGAAGATCAGCAGAAAGTCGCGGAAAGAACAGCCGGAGGAGGAACCTGCATCCGGGCAGGCGGACACCGGAAGGTCCGTCCTGGAAAACTGCATTATGAAGGAAGAGGAGCGGATCCTCTACGAGGCGGTGGAAAAGCTGCCGCCGAAGCAGAAGACCGTGTTGATCCTGTACTATTACAATGATATGCCGATCCACGAGATCGCAAGGGTCTGCGGAGTGTTTGAGGGAACGGTGAAATCCAGGCTGTTCCACGCGAAGGAACAGTTGAAGCAAATCCTCACACAGGAGGAAGGAGGAAAAACATGGACGATCCTATCTTAGAAAAGAGACTGAAAAACATGTTTGAGAGCCGCGCAGGCGAACTTCCGGATGAATCGGTGCGGGAGGCGCGGATCCGGAGAAATGTATATGAGAAGATAGAAAGAGAGGGAAATTATATGAAGAAAGGTTTTATGAAAAAAGCGGTAGCAGCAGTTGCAGCGATCTGTGTATTTGGAAGTATGACGGCGTTCGCGATTGGAAAGATCGCGGGAATCACATCCCACACCGATATAAGAGATGAAGTCCACACCTATGAACAGGCGCTGGAGCTTCAGAAGGAGAATGGACCGATGGTAGATTTCCCGGAGAAATTCTCCAACGGGTACGCGTTTAAGGTTGCTGTGCCGGTAAACTATGAGACGGAAGATAAAGATGGAAATAAACTGGGAAACGGGACACAGCTTTCCGTCACATACGGAAAAAACGGCATGGAGGATGTCACGTTTTCCGCGGAAGTCGGCATGGATGGAGAACTCACCCCGGCAGAGGTGAGGACATGCGAGGATGGTACAGAACTCTGTTTCTACAAGCTGACCAACAAGTTCGTTCCGGCAGATTATGAGCTCACCGAGGAGGACAAAAAGGCCCAGGAAGACGGCAATTTTAACCTGGCTTACGGCAGCGATAAGGTCGAAGTTATGACTTCCTACACGGTAGAGTGGAACATGGACGGACAGGGCTACAGCCTCTTCAAGTTTGGTGAGGATCTCGGCGCTGAGGAGATGTTTGGAATGGCGGAAGAGATTATTGCGGGACAGAGTAAGTAGAAGATAAAACAACTGGCAGTTCATCAGATAGATGATGAAAGCCTGAAATAAAAGATTTGATTAAGGAAAACGATCTGTTTGTGGTATTGATGGTTTGCACAGACAGATCGTTTTCCTTTTTTGATGCCATGCATCCAGAGAAAACTGTCGGTGGCAGGTTCTGGAGGTCATGTGTAAATAGAAACTTTAA
>CAKRNI010000330.1 GCA_934370915.1 uncultured Lachnospiraceae bacterium | reverse complement strand
GCGCGGAGGATCGACTTTACCTGTTCTCCCGGTTCATCCTTGAAGGCACAGAGAGCTGCCAGAGAGTTTCTGTGGGCCATGGACGAATCGCGGAACGGCTTTGCGGATGCTTTTCCGAAGGCGATCACGAGAAAACGCTTCAGCCCGTCTTTTTTATCCTCCCCTGCTTTTGTCGCTCCGAGATAGCAGGTTCCGAGTTCCTTCGATGTAAGGTAGAGGACTGCCTGCTCTGCAGCATACCCGGCGTTTCGCATGGAAAGGCGGTCATCACCGCAGTATACCGCAAGGTAATACGGCGCTTCCGTCTTCCAGAGGCCGTGGACCTTCTGTTTTCCGTTGGTATTGTCCACAATCTCAAACTCCACCGGCTTTTCCTCGTCTAAAAGTGCCACATTCTTCAGGTACCGTTTCAGCCCCTCCAATTTCTCCGGCTCAATCTTTTCCATCCGGTATTCTCTGACGGAACACCGGTTAAAAATTGCCTCATAAATACTCATAACTGCTCGCCTCTTCCCCTCATGCCGAATCTCTATCACTTGATCGGCAAACACTGAACTCTGATTTCATATTTGATAAGCTCTGGCCCGTGCTGCGTTGGCACGGGTCAGAATTGCTTATTTCCAAACTTATTTTTTACGCCAGCTCTTCCATCTCATCCAGCAGCTCCTTAAACACCTTCACAGCCTCATTCACAACCTCCGGCTCTTCCATGTCAAGACCTACAAGCTTCAGTAATTCCACCGGCGTCCTGGAACAGCCGCCTTTTAAGAAGCGGAAATAGCCCTCCTTCGTCTCCGGGTCACCTGCCAGGATCCGTCTCGCGATGGCCATCGCCGCCGAAAATCCTGTGGCGTACTGGTACACATAGAACTGCATGTAAAAGTGCGGGATCCGCTCCCACTCGTGGTCGATATCGGAGTCGATCACGGTCTCTTTCCCATAATACTCCGAATTTAACTCATGGTAAAGACCACAGAGCAAATCTTTTGTTAGCGGGGTTCCATTCCAGGAAAGCTTATAAGTCTCCCACTCGAACTCCGCGAACAGTGCCTGACGGAAAAGTGTCGTGCGGAACCGTTCCGCAAGCTGGTTCACCAGATAAAACTTCTCTTTTCTGTCCTTTGCCTCGTTGATCATGTAGTTTAAGAGCAGGATCTCGTTGCAGGTGGATGCCACCTCAGCCACAAAGATCCTGTATCCGGCATAGGTATAGCTCTGGTTCTCGTTGGAATACCAGGAGTGGATGGAATGTCCCATCTCATGAGCCAGCGTGAGCACAGAATTCAGAGTTCCGTCAAAGCTGATCAGCACATACGGATGAACCCCGTAAGCGCTGTTGGAGTATGCTCCGCTTCTCTTTCCTTCATTCTCATAGACATCGATCCAGCGGTTCTCAAATCCCATCTTTAAGAGACCCAGATACTCCTCTCCCAATGGCTTCAGCGCCTTTAAGATCAGCTCCTGCGCCTCTTTGTATGTGTATGTCTTCTCATAATCCTCCGTCAGCGGCACGTAGAGATCATACATATGAAGTTCGGAAACGTTCATGTAATTCTTCCGGAATTTCATGTACCGGTGCATCAGCGGCAGGGCATCATGAACGGATTCGATCAGATTATCATAAACCTTTTCCGGAATCTCATTTCCTGCCAGATACATGGCTCTCGCGGACGGATACTTTCTCATTCTCGCATAGAAATTCCCCTGCTTGACATTCCCCTCATAATTCGCAGCCACGGTGTTCGCAAACTGGCGGTAAGAAGCATACAGGGAGTGGAACGCCGCCTCACGGACATTTCTGTCCCTGCTCTCGATAAGCTTTCCGTATCTCGCATGGGTCACATCCACGAGTTCCCCGTTTTCATCCTTCACCGGCTCAAATTTCAGATCCGCGTTGTTGAACAGGGCAAACACCGATGACGGAGTTCCGGAGATCTCGGAAGCGGCAGCTAAGATCGCCTCCTCCTTCTCCGATAACATGTG
>CAKRNI010000329.1 GCA_934370915.1 uncultured Lachnospiraceae bacterium | reverse complement strand
GCAGAACAACGATACCTCCCGGATGCTGTCCTGTTGTACGCCGTATGCCGACACATCCCTGAACGATCCGGTTGATCTCACAATTTCTCTTTCTCTCTCCATGCTCCTCAAAATAATTCTTCACATATCCGTAGGCCGTCTTATCTGCCAGAGTACCGATGGTACCCGCACGGAACGTCTGCCCTTTACCGAAAATAACCTCCGTGTAATCATGGGCGCGGCTCTGGTATTCACCAGAGAAGTTTAAGTCGATATCCGGCTCCTTATCTCCCTTGAATCCAAGGAACGTCTCGAACGGAATATCAAACCCGTCCTTCACCATCGGATGTCCGCACTCTGGACACACCTTATCCGGCATATCACATCCTGCCATACCGCCGTACTTTTTTACCTCCTCCGAGTCAAAATCATAATAATGACAGTTCGGACAATAATAATGCGGGCTTAACGGGTTGACCTCCGTAATACCAGACATGGTGGCAACGAAGGACGAACCTACGGATCCTCGGGAACCAACCAGATACCCGTCCTCGTTGGACTTCCACACAAGCTTCTGCGCGATAATGTACATAACCGCGAATCCGTTGGAGATAATGGAGTGCAGCTCCCGTTCCAGGCGGTCCACAACGATCTTCGGCAGGTTCTCGCCGTACATCTCGTGGGCGCGGTTGTAACAGATATTTCGCAGCGTTTCATCAGACTTGTCGATGACCGGCGGACACTTATCCGGCCGCACCGGCGCAATGGGCTCACACATATCAGCGATCATCCGGGTGTTCGTGACAACGACCTCATAGCACTTATCACTTCCCAGATATTCAAACTCCGAGAGCATCTCCTCCGTCGTTCGGAGGAATAACGGAGCCTGCTCATCCGCATCCTTAAATCCCATTCCGGCCATCAGGATCTTCCGGTAGATCGCGTCATCCGGATCCATAAAATGCACATCGCAGGTAGCGCAGACCGGCTTATTAAACTGCTCACCGAGGGACACAATCTTCCGGTTAATGTCCATCAGGTCATCCACCGTCTTCACCGTGCTCTTCTCATCCCTGAGCATAAACATATCGTTTCCGAGAGGCTGGATCTCCAGATAGTCATAAAACCTCACGAGCTTCGCAAGTTCCGCATCCGGCACACCGCGCAGGATCGCCTGGTATAGCTCTCCCGCCTCGCAGGCTGATCCAATGATCAGGCCCTCTCTGTACTGGTTCAGCACGCTCTTCGGAATTCTCGGTCTTCTCGAGAAATATTTAAGGTGGGACCATGAAACAAGACGGTACAGGTTCACGCGTCCCAGATCATTTTTCGCGATGATGATGACATGATATGTCGGCATCTTCATGATCGTCTCGTCACTTACCTGACTGAATTCCTCCAGTTGGTCAAGATTTGTCATATCATGCTGTTTTTTTAACATTTCCACGAATTTCAGGAAAATTCCGGCAGTTGCCTCCGCATCGTCCACGGCCCGGTGATGGTTCTCCAGGGAAACACCAAGCGCCTTCGCCACCGTATCCAGTTTAAACCGGTTCAGATTCGGAAGAAGTGCTCGCGCCAGAGTCACTGTATCCAGGACTGTCGGGTCAAAAGGCAGCCCTAAAAGTCCCGCATTGTGGGAGATAAAACTCACATCGAAGGACGCGTTGTGGGCCACAAGAGCCGCATCCCCCACAAACTCCAGAAATCTCGGCAGCACCTTGTCCACCGTATCCGCCCCCATGACCATGGCATCGTTGATCCCCGTCAGACGCTCGATGTCGAAGGGGATCGGAACCTCCGGATTCACAAACTCATCCATCCTGTCAATGATCTCGCCATTTCTCACCTTCACGGCACCAATCTCGATGATCTTATTCTTTGTCGGCGAGAATCCCGTGGTCTCGATATCGAACACCACATAGTCCCCATCGAGACTCTGGTTTCTGGAATTGACGACCATCTCCTTCATATCATCGACAAGATACCCCTCAACTCCGTAGAGGAC
>CAKRNI010000328.1 GCA_934370915.1 uncultured Lachnospiraceae bacterium | reverse complement strand
TCCGCAGTCGCGATCAGAGCCCAGTTGTCGGACTCGGAACCGCCATTTGTGAAGTAGATCTCATTGTCCTTCGCGCCAAGAGCATTTGCTACAGTCTCTCTTGCTTTTGCAAGCGCTTCCTTACACGGTGTGGAAAACTCATATACCGCGGAAGGGTTTCCGTAATATTCTGTATAAAACGGCAGCATGGCTTCTACGACTTCCGGACGTACCTTTGTCGTTGCCGCATTGTCGAGATAGATTACTTTTTTCATGGTTCCGCCTTTCTGTAAAGCATGATCGTCCAGCCTTGCTGTTATACCGGCGCAAGGCTGAACTGTTACTGTTTATTTTATGCCATGACCCGCAGGTCAGCGCCAAAGAAGCGCAGACAGGCCACAGATATCCTACATTATATACGAAACCCTGCGGGAATTTCAACCGGTATTCTCATGTTTTTTCAGAAATACACAGTAATCTGCTAAGTATTCAGGAAATCCCCGTATTTTCGCCTGTTTTAAGCAGAAGGCAGCCGCTGTGAATCCGGGATCGAGTCATATCCGTCTCTTCTTTCCACATATATATAACCGAATCCTTCTGACTGAACGGAGCCACTCATGCCTTCTTCCCATAAAGCTCATCCACTTATCACCGGAACCCTTCTCCTCACCACTGCAGGACTTCTCGCCCGCGTTCTCGGCTTTTTCTACCGGATCTTTCTCTCCCGCACCATCGGAGCGGAAGGACTTGGGATCTACCAGATGATCTTTCCGGTCTACGGGATCTTCTTTTCCCTTTGTGCCGGATCCATCCAGACTGCCATCTCCCGCTTTATTGCGGCGGACCCGGATCATGCAAAGCGGACGCTGCTCTCCGGCTTTTCTTTATCCTTCGCTATGTCTCTGGCCGCCGCCTTCATGATCCGGCACTTCTCGGGCCCTCTTGCGGAACATGTTCTCATGGAACCGCGGTGCGCCCCGCTGCTCTCCGTCATGGCCTTCGCGATCCCATGTACCTCCGTCCATGCCTGCATCTGCGGATACTATTATGGGAAAGAAAAAGTCTCTGTCCCTGCCGCCTCCCAGCTTCTGGAGCAGATGATCCGGATCTTTACGGTGTTCCTGCTGGTGTCTGTCTGCATCGAGAAACAGATTCCTGTCACCGTGTCACTTGCCGTATTCGGGCTGGTTGCCGGGGAAGCCGGATCAGCGTTGTTTGTACTGATATTTTTTCTTTTATTTCATGAATTTCACGAAAATACAGGCAGATCCTACAGTATTGGCCAAAGTTCCATAAAAAATCCGCTTTTCAGGAATTCCGGACGAATTTCAGATCTCTCCGGCAATCTGTTCTCCCCCATGGCCGCCCTCCTTGCCCTCGCCGCTCCGCTCATGGCGAATCGCCTTGTCCTGAACCTTTTGCAGAGCGCGGAGACGATCATGATCCCGGAGCGCCTGACCGTCTACGGGCTCACACGTTCTCAGGCCGTCTGTACATATGGAACACTCACAGGCATGGCGATGCCCTTTGTCCTCTTTCCATCGGCCCTTGTAAACTCTCTGGCTGTGGTCCTGCTGCCGGTCACCGCGAGACATCAGTCCGCCGGAAACGATTCCGGAATTGCGGACGGGATCTCCATGGCCTTCCGGTACAGTCTCTATCTCGGGATCTTCTGCGTCGGGGTCTTCACAGTCTTCGGCGAAGCCCTTGGCCTGCAGATATTTAAAAGCCAGGACGCCGGATCCTTCATTCAGATCCTCGCCTGGCTCTGTCCGTTTCTCTACCTCGCCACCTCGTCCGGAAGCATTTTAAATGGCCTCGGAAAAACAAAGCTCACTTTTTTCCACCATCTGATCTCTCTTCTCGTCCGCATCGCCTTCGTGTGGTTCGGAATCCCGGAGTTTGGGATCCGCGCCTGCCTCTGGGGGATGCTGGCGAGTGAGATCCTCTTAGCCCTGCTCCATATCCTGGCGCTCCGGCGCTCCGTGTCCTATGACTGGAACGTCTGGACCTTCATCGGAAAACCAGTTTTCTGCCTGCTCTG
>CAKRNI010000327.1 GCA_934370915.1 uncultured Lachnospiraceae bacterium | reverse complement strand
AAGAGAAGGTCAGCGTTGAAGTGGATATTGAACGGACTGCCGAATGTGCCGATGTGGCTGTGGGCATCGATCTTTTTAAATTTGCTGAAATCGCTTGTAATACTCATAATATCGCTCCTTTTATCTCAGTCAGATAAGACTCTCACCTTTTGCTGGTGGTGAGCCATAGCAAATTGTCGGAAAAATTTCGCATGCGGTAAATATGTGATTATCATATCTGAGATATGGCATTGTTAAAATATCCAATTTTAAATAATTTGACCAGTCCAGATGCGGCAAATACTGAGCTTAAACAGGTGAAAAGGCGGCTTTCCTTCTTTTTGGCGTGGAACAACAAGGGTACTGAATGGTTGCAGGTTTACTTAAGCAGCAGGCGGTGAGAAGGAAAAACAAAAATTCACTTGACAAAACAGGTGACATCCATTACCATTAGAATCAAACATTTTGAATATCAAACTATTTGAAATTAAAAACTACTGCGGGGAATAAAATTCCTTCCGCATAAACGAAATGGCAGGATTTGGAAGATGATGACAGCCAGAATTGCTGGAATCGGCGCATATGCGCCGGAGAATATTATTACGAACGACGATCTGGCGAAGATCGTGGACACGAATGATGAGTGGATCCGGACACGGACCGGGATCCGGGAACGACGGATCTCCTCCGGAGAGGGAACACGCCATCTGGCGGCGAAGGCGGCTGAGCGGGCGCTTGCGGCAGCGGGAGTTGCCCCGGAAGAGCTGGATATCATCATTCTTGGGACTTCATCCCCGGACCGGAATTATCCCAGCGATGCCTGCAGTGTTCAGGCGGCCATCGGGGCAGTGAATGCAGTTGCCTTCGATATTTCGGCGGCATGCGCAGGATTTATTTTCGCCATGAATATCGTGGAAGGATTTTTTAAAGCCGGAATCTACAAGACGGCGCTGATCATCGGGGCGGAAACCCTCAGTAAAGTGACAGACTGGAGCGACCGCGGCACCTGTGTCCTTTTTGGAGACGGAGCCGGGGCAGCTGTTTTAAAGGCGGAAGAGACCGGAATCATCGATATGATGATGGGAGCAGACGGAACAAAGGGTGATGTTCTCGCCTGCACCTCAAGAACCGTCGGAAACTTCCTCACGGGAACAAAACCGGAACTCGGGTTTATGACCATGGATGGACAGGAAGTTTTCAAATTTGCAGTGCGAAAGGTGCCGGAGAGCGTTATGGAGCTTTTACAGCGGACCGGGACAAAAAAGGAAGACATTAAATATTATGTTCTTCATCAGGCGAATGAGCGGATCATTGAGGCAGCGGCCAGACGCCTGAAGGAGCCGATGGAGAAATTCCCGATGACGATCGGTCAGTTTGGAAATACATCAACGGCATCAATTCCGTTGCTGTTAGACGATATGATCCGGAAAGATATGCTGAAGAGGGGCGACAAGATCATCATGTCAGGCTTTGGAGCCGGAATGACCTGGGGCGCAGTGCTCATGGAGTGGTAGATATCTGATCCATCCGGGAAGAAGGAGAATTATCCGCACAACAAGAAATAAACTGAAAAAAACAAAAAATTGCAAAAACTCATAAAATATAAATAATAAGAACATTTAAAGGAGATCAAATCATGTTAGAAAAAATGAAAGAAATCATCGCAGAGCAGTTAAGCACAGACGCAGACAGCATCACAGAGGCAACCTCCTTCAAGGATGACCTTGGTGCAGATTCCCTTGACTTATTTGAGCTTGTTATGGCTCTCGAGGATGAGTATTCCGTAGAGATCCCGGCTGAGGACCTTCAGAACCTCGCAACGGTCGGCGATGTTATGAAGTACTTAAAAGATAAAGGTGTTGAAGAATAATCAAACCGAATAAACCAGAGTCAAAACGCGTCTATGACGCGTTTTACTGATATAGAGATAATTCCGGGCAATACCCGACAGATAGATTTCAGGAAGTGAGAGCAATAAAAATGAAGACAAGAATTACAGAAATGCTGGGAATCGAATATCCGATCATTCAGGGCGGTATGGCCTGGGTTGCAG
>CAKRNI010000326.1 GCA_934370915.1 uncultured Lachnospiraceae bacterium | reverse complement strand
CCATGTATCAGAACCGACTTTGGGGATAGTATACCATAGATACAGGCATTTGTCCATGATCCGCTTGGGGCGGACATTGCGCGGACATTGCACTGCAGTCAATGAAATTCCTGACGTGTATAGCAGCGGCACGGCTTCTAAAATAGTATCCTTTTCTTGTAGACAGCCTTATTTCATGATATTATAAGGATATCAAATTTCGAAATCAGCCACATATTTATGTGTGAATTTTCATGGGAACGGGGGAATGCGGCATGAAAAATTTAAATATCCCGGTCGGCGTTTCTGATTTTGCGGAAATCCGGGAAAATGGATATTACTATGTTGATAAAACAGGTCTGATCGCAGAGCTTTTAAAAACATCCGCAACAAAGGTAACTCTGATCACCCGTCCGCGCCGTTTCGGCAAAACGCTCGGAATGAGCATGCTCGCAAACTTTTTTGATATCCGCAAGAACTCTGCGCCTATGTTTCAGGGGCTGGAAATTGCACAGAATGAGGCGCTTTGCGAAGAATGGCTCAATCAATGGCCGACGCTCTTCCTGACCTTTAAGCGCGTGGACGGTCTTGATTTTCCCAGTGCATTGGAAATGCTGTCCTCCGTGATCGCAGAGCTGTGTGTCGAGCATCAGTATCTTCTCTCCAGTGATAACGCAGACTCCTACGATCGATCACTGATGGAACGTGTGATCCATGGAAACGCAAGCGTCGGTACCATAAAAAACAGTCTTCTCTCACTGACACGCGCGATGTACGCATATTATGGAAAGCCCGTAATTCTCCTGATCGATGAATACGATGTACCGGTGGCGAAAGCCAACAGCAATGGTTACTACAAAGAAATGCTCGACCTGATGAAGGGAATCATGCAGGCATTAAAAGATAATCCATATCTTCGGATGGCTGTCATCACCGGATGCCTGAAAATCGCAAAGGAAAGTATTTTTACCGGAACGAATAACTTCGTTTCGGATACGATCACAACCTCCCGGCTGAATGAGTACTTCGGTTTCATACAGAGTGATGTTGACCGGATCCTGCGGGATGCAAACGCTGAAAACCATGCTCAAAGCATCAGGGAATGGTATGACGGCTACCATTTCGGCTCCTTTGACGTGTACTGTCCATGGGATGTCATGAACTACATCCGTGACCTACAGCACAATCCTGATGCAAGACCGGCAGGCTACTGGAAAAACACCAGCGATAATGCGATCGTCCGTTCCTTTATCGACTATGCCGGATCCGGGATCACGACAAAGCTGGAAACTCTGCTCTCCGGCGGCAGTATTATCCAGCGGATCGATGAGGATCTGACTTACGACTATCTTCATTCCTCAGAAGACAACTTGTGGAGCATTCTCTATCTGACCGGTTATCTGACAGCAGCACGACATTACGATCCTGCTGCAAAGACTCCAGCCGGAATGACGGCACTCACGATTCCAAACGCTGAGATCCGGGAGATCTTTGAGACCACGATCATCAAATGGTTTAATGACACTGCAAAGGTCTGGAACCGGAAGGCACTGTTCGATGCCGTCTGGAGCGGTGACAGTGTGTCCATAACAGAAGAAATGAATAAACTGCTCCGGAAAACGATCAGCTACCATGACTACCGCGAGGATTTTTATCACGCTTTCCTCGCCGGAATCTTTGCCGGTGCCGGATATACGGTCGATTCCAACAAGGAACACGGCGAAGGACGCAGTGATATCGTCGTCTATGACCCGGTAAACTGCCGTGTCGCTGTCTTCGAAGCGAAATATTCCACCGCTCTGAGCCGCCTGTCCATGGACTGTGATGCCGCCCTTCGGCAGATTGATGAGCGAATGTATGCGAAGGAATTTGAAGATGATTATGATACAGTTCTCTGCTATGGAGTCTCGTTTTTTAAGAAACGGTGTCTATTGGAGAAAAAATAAGAATTTGGGAGGAAATTGTGCCAATGAAAGCAACCGTACTCAGTGACAACATCCCCGCCGAAAATCTCGGCTGTGAATGGGGATTATCAATTTTTATTGAATATCATGGGAAACATATCCT
>CAKRNI010000325.1 GCA_934370915.1 uncultured Lachnospiraceae bacterium | reverse complement strand
CCTAAACCGATCGCGATCTCTCCCGACCGGCTAAGTTCTAATATACCAAAATCTCTGACTTTTTCAATAAAAGATTCGACTTTTTTGCCGTCTCCGGTGATCTCGGCAGTCAGATGCTCTTCACCGAAATCTACGACTTTTCCGCCGTACTCGTTGATCAGATCCAGTACCTGATGCTTACTGGAACCCCTGTGGGTTCCTGTCAGGTGCATTTTAATGTACATGTGCTGGGCAAAGACGGTGTTCTCCGGCTCCAAAAGGGTTACCGCGCGGACATCGATCAGTTTTTCCAGCTGACGGACCACCTGATCCTTCATATATTCATCTCCCGTGGAGACGATGGTGATCCTTGTATAATTCGGATCATCAAGCGTTCCTGCGGAGATATTATCGATATTATAGCAGCGCTTTGCGTAAAGACCGGCGATGCGGTTTAAAACGCCGAAGCGGTTGTTTACGATCATGGCGACCGCAAACTTCTCAACTTTGTTTTCCATGGTCACCTTATCCTTCCACAATCATGTCTTTGATGGATCGTCCCGGCGGAATCATAGGCAGGACTTTCTCATCCATATCAATGTGACAGTCGATCAGAACCGGTCCCTGGGCTTTATCTGCCACGTCAAGGGCTTTCTTTAGATCCTCCATCGTGTAGACCGCATATCCGTCAGCGCCGAAGGCTTTCGCCAGAGCCGGGAAGTCTGTCTTTCTGTCCAGGATCGTCTGGGAATAGTGACAGTCGTAGAAGATTGTCTGCCACTGTCTTACCATTCCGAGAACATCATTGTCGAAAATAACAATGGTGATCGGGAGTTCCTGACTCACCGCTGTTGCCATCTCATTCAGGTTCATTCCGAAGCTTCCGTCTCCGGTGAAAAGAACAGTTCTTCTGCCTCTCGCTGCGATGCATCCGCCGATGGCTGCTCCGAGACCGTATCCCATGGTTCCGAGACCGCCGGAAGTGAGAAGCGTATGCGGCTTTTCAAACGGGTAGAACTGCATGGTCCACATTTGGTGCTGTCCGACGTCGGTAGCAACCACTGTGTCCTCGGTACAATGTCTGTGGACTTCCTCGATGATGGCTTCCGGTCCGTAGGGTTTCGGTGCCGGGAGGATCATCTCGTTCTTATAGCCCTCAAGCTCACTCACCCACTCCGGATGCCGTTCTTCCGGAAGTGCTTCCAGAAGCTTCGCAAGGATCTCTTTCACATCGCCCCAGAGGCTCACATCAGGACTGACATTCTTTCCGATCTCCGCGCGGTCGATATCGATATGGACCGTCATACATTTCTTTGTGTACTCGTTCAGGTCGCCTGTCGCGCGGTCAGAGAATCTGACGCCGACTGCCAGAAGCAGATCACATTCGGACTGGGCCTTGATGGACGGATATTTTCCGTGCATGCCGCACATTCCAAGATTCAGCGGATAGGAGGCCGGAACGGAGGTGATTCCCATCATCGAAAGACCGATCGCCGCGTCGACCCGTTTTGAGAGCTCCAGGACTTCTTTCTGGGCTCCGGCTGCCACGACACCGCCGCCTGCGTAGATAAACGGCTTTTTCGCCTTTTTGATCATCTCAACAACTTCACCAATATCTCCGCACTCGGACTTTCTCGGCTTCTTTACAACGCTCGGGACTTTTAAGTCCTCCACATACTCGTATTCCGCGGACTGGACGTTCTTCGGAATATCAATGAGAACCGGTCCCTTACGTCCGGAATTCGCGATCTCGAAGGCTTCAATAATCGTCTTCTGAAGATCCCTGATGTCCCGGACCATGAAGTTGTGCTTTACTACCGGCTGTGTGATTCCGACGATATCCACCTCCTGGAAAGAATCCTTTCCGAGACTGTTTACCGCGACGTTTCCTGTGATCGCGACCATCGGTACGGAATCGAGGTAAGCATTCGCGATCCCTGTCACCAGATTTGTAGCACCGGGACCGCTTGTCGCCAGGACCACGCCGGTCTTTCCGCTTGCTCTCGCATACCCGTCAGCGGCATGGGCAGCTCCCTGCTCATGGGCCGCTAAGACATGTCCGATACGGTCAGACGCAAGATAGAGTTC
>CAKRNI010000324.1 GCA_934370915.1 uncultured Lachnospiraceae bacterium | reverse complement strand
GTTCACTCCAACGGTTTCTCTCTTGTCCGCAAGGTATTTGAGAAAGAGATGACTGCGGAGGGCTTAAATACATATTATGACGAGCTTGGAAAGACTCTCGGTGAGACACTTCTCGCTCCGACAAGAATCTACGTGAAAGCCTTAAAGAATGTGAAAAAGGCAGGCGTTACCGTAAAGGCATGCAGCCATATCACAGGCGGCGGCTTCTATGAGAACGTTCCGCGTATGTTAAAGGACGGTGTCCGCGCTGTGATCCACAAAGACAGCTACCAGATCCCGCCGATCTTCCCGATGATGCAGAAAAAAGGTGATATCGACGAGAAGATCATGTACAATACCTTCAACATGGGAATCGGTATGGTCGTTGCAGTCGCAGAGGAAGATGTCCGCACAACCATGGCAGCCATGAAGGCAGCAGGAGATACCCCATATATCATCGGCTCCATTGAGGCAGGAGAAAAGGGAGTGACCTTATGTTAAGAGTCGGCGTTCTTGTTTCCGGCGGTGGAACGAATCTTCAGGCGATCTTAGATGCCATCGACGCGGGAGCGATCCGCAACGCGAAGGTGGAGGTTGTGATCAGCAATAACGCAGGCGCGTATGCCTTAGAGCGGGCAAAAAAACATGGGATCCCGGCGGAGTGCCTGTCACCGAAGGACTTTGCATCCAGAAATGAATTTAATGAGGCACTGGTCGCAAAGATCGATTCCTACGATCTGGATCTCATTGTGCTGGCCGGATATCTTGTGAAGATCCCGGAGATCATGATCGAAAAATACAGAAATAAGATCATCAATATCCATCCGTCCTTAATTCCGTCCTTCTGCGGCGTTGGGTTTTATGGGCTGAAGGTTCATGAGGCAGCGCTTCAGAGAGGTGTAAAGATCACCGGAGCGACGGTACACTTTGTGGACGAGGGAATGGATTCCGGCCCGATCATTTTACAGAAAGCAGTTGAAGTGAAAAAAGGCGACACGCCGGAGGTCCTTCAGCGCCGGGTTATGGAAGAGGCGGAATGGAAGATCCTGCCGAAGGCCATCGACATGATCGCAAACGGAGAGATTTGACAGGAGGAAGAACGGATGAAGGTTTTAATCGTTGGCAGCGGCGGAAGAGAGCATGCGATCGCATGGAAAGTAGCCCAGAGCAAAAAAGTTGATAAGATCTACTGTGCGCCGGGCAATGCCGGAATTTCAGAGGTGGCAGAATGTGTGCCGATCGGTGCCATGGAATTTGATAAATTAGTTGCTTTCGCGAAGGAAAAAGAGATTGACCTCACGGTGATCGGTATGGATGATCCGCTTGTGGGCGGAATTGTTGATGTCTTTGAGAAAGAGGGACTCCGTGTATTCGGACCGAGAAAGAATGCCGCGATCCTTGAGGGCTCCAAGGCATTCTCCAAAGACCTCATGAAAAAATATAACATCCCGACAGCGGCTTATGAGACATTCACAGATCCGGAAAAGGCTCTGGAATACCTTGAGACCGCAAAGATGCCGATCGTATTGAAGGCGGACGGTCTTGCGCTTGGAAAAGGCGTTCTGATCTGCCAGACATTAGAAGAGGCAAAAGATGGCGTTAAGACGCTCATGATGGATAAGAAGTTCGGTTCCGCGGGC
Source organism: uncultured Lachnospiraceae bacterium (assembly GCA_934370915.1). Taxonomy (GTDB): domain Bacteria; phylum Bacillota; class Clostridia; order Lachnospirales; family Lachnospiraceae; genus Pilosibacter. The sequence continues at coordinate 449 of CAKRNI010000324.1, read as the reverse complement.
GATGAGATCGTTATCGAGGAGTTTATGACAGGACGCGAGGTATCCGTACTGTCCTTCGTGGATGGAAATATCGTAAAGATCATGAGCTCTGCCCAGGACCACAAGCGTGCAAAGGACGGCGATCAGGGCTTAAATACCGGCGGTATGGGAAACTTCTCCCCGAGCCCGTTCTACACAAAAGAAGTCGATGAGTTCTGTAAAAAATATATCTATCAGGCTACCGTTGATGCCATGAAGGCAGAGGGAAGACCGTTTAAGGGGGTTATCTTCTTCGGACTTATGCTGACACCGGACGGACCGAAGGTTCTCGAGTACAACGCGAGATTCGGTGACCCGGAGGCTCAGGTCGTTCTTTCGAGACTGGAAAACGATATTGTGGACGTCTTCGAGGCATGTATCGACGGAACGCTCGATCAGGTCGACTTAAAGTTCGACAATGACCGCGCGAC
>CAKRNI010000323.1 GCA_934370915.1 uncultured Lachnospiraceae bacterium | reverse complement strand
GACACAGGAGAGTTACATATGCAGAAAAGTGAGGTAAAGGATCTGACGGTCGGATCGCCAATGAAGCTGATCTTAAGCTTTGCGGTTCCGATGCTGCTGGGATTTCTTTTTCAGCAGTTTTACAACATGGTAGACACGATCATCGTCGGAAAATGTCTGGGAGTATCATCTCTGGCGGCAGTTGGATCGACGGGATCGATCAACTTTATGATCATCGGTTTCTGTACCGGTGCCTGCAGCGGATTTGCGATCCCGGTGGCGCAGAAGTTCGGTGCGGGAGATTACAAGGGAATGAGAAAGTTCGTGGCGAACGCCGGATGGCTTTCGGCGGTGTTCGCGGTGGTCATGACGACGGTCGTGGGCGCACTCTGCATGAATATTTTACAGTGGATGAATACGCCGGAGGATATTATTCAGGGCGCATATGATTATATTTTTGTGATCTTCCTTGGAATTCCGGTCACTTACCTTTACAATATGCTGGCGGGAATTATCCGAAGCCTCGGTGACAGCAAGACTCCGGTCTACTTTCTGCTGTTATCGTCTCTCATGAACATCGGTCTTGACTTCTTTACGATCCTGGTACTCGGCATGGGTGTGGGCGGACCGGCCTTGGCTACGGTCATCTCGCAGGGGATTTCAGCGCTGCTCTGTCTGATCTACATGATCCGGCACTATCCGATCCTTCATATGAAAGACGGCGAGTGGAAGCCGGACGGACGAATGCTCGGCACACTCTGCGGCATGGGGATTCCTATGGGACTTCAGTATTCCATCACGGCCATCGGCAGCGTTGTGCTCCAGACAGCGGTAAATTCTCTGGGTTCTATGGCGGTTGCGGCCGTTTCTACAGGAAGTAAGGTCAGCATGTTCTTCTGCTGTCCGTTTGATGCTCTTGGCGGCACCATGGCGACTTACGCGGGACAGAACGTGGGAGCAAAGAAGCTTGACCGCGTGAAGGAGGGACTGAAGGCGGCAAGCCTGATCGGTATCGTCTACTCCCTGATCGCGTTTGTGATCCTGTTCTTTGGCGGAAAGTATATCGCGCTTCTCTTTATGGACGCGGATCAGACGGAGATCATCGGACGCGTTGCGATGTTCCTTATCGGAAACAGCATGTTCTATATTCCGCTTACCTTTGTAAATGTGGTGCGCTTTACGATCCAGGGAATGGGATTTTCTACATTTGCGATCCTCGCGGGTGTCTGCGAGATGGCGGCGAGATCTCTCGTGGGCTTCTGCCTCGTTCCAGTCTTCGGATTTCTTCCGGCATGCTTTGCGAGCCCGTTAGCGTGGATCTTCGCGGATGCCTTTCTGATCCCGGCGTTTTTCCACTGCATGAAAAAATTAAAAGTTCTTTTCGGGGAAACTGCATAATCGTCAAGAAACGGACCATAATAGAGGATGCAGCGGCGGAAAATGTCCGCGGCGTGAAAACCACTCCAGGAGGTACGAAAAATGGCAAGAAACAGCTATGATATGGACGACAACATGAAGCGCAGCGAGTCCGAGACCTACGATAAGACAAAGAACCAGAGCAGAAACAGCCAGAACCGTTCTGAAAACAGCAGCCAGAACCGCACAAGGAACAGTTCTAAGGACTCTATGGATAATGGCAGAAACTGCAAGAGATAAAAAAGATGCGGCTGTGAAGACAGCGCACATTTGCAGAATATGGTGAAAGCGGCGGCAGGAGTAGAACCTGCCGCTGTTTTTATGCAACAGGAAATTCCCTGTTGCATAAAAAGGCACATTCTTTTTTGTGTAATAGTGTACATAGAACCTGTCCGGGCAGCCCGGCATACCCTATATTAAGGATATGTTTCAGGAGAAGGTATATGTTTCGGACGATTTCAATGCAGCAATTAGAACACCTTCTGGATGGGGAACGGACATTCACATTGCTGGATGTGCGGGAACAGCGGGAATATGAAGCAGGCCATCTTCTGGGGGCTGTAAACCTGCCTTATGAAGAGCTGGACGAAGTGGAGAACTGTATCTCAAAAGACCGCCCTGTGGTTATCTATTGCGCCTACGGGGGTCAGAGCCTGCTGGCGGCGAGAGAACTTGCGGGGCGCGGGTATGATACGGTGAATGCGCTTGG
>CAKRNI010000322.1 GCA_934370915.1 uncultured Lachnospiraceae bacterium | reverse complement strand
GAGGTGTGATCTATGGGAAATCTCATCACTTACAGTGCGATCGCTGCCAAGCTTGCCGCGATGCGCGGGCATTTCCTTACGGATGAGGAGTTCTCGGTCCTCGCGGGAATGGAGAATGTACCGGCTGCCGTCGAATACCTGAAAAGTGCTCCCGCCTACAAGGATGTTTTTTCCGGTATCGAAAATGAGGAACTCCACAGAAGTAAGATCGAAGAGCTTTTGTGGCACTCCCTCTCCGGTGACTTTTCAAGGCTTTACCGGTTCGCAAACGGAACCCAGAGAAAATTTCTGGATCTCTACTTTCTCCATTTCGAGATTGATGTCATGAAACGGTGTCTGAGGGACGCGGTTTCCGGAAAACGCTCAGATCTGAACTTTAAGAGCTTTGAGCCATTCTTCCGAAAGCACTCCCATCTGGATTTCACCGCCCTGACCGATTCAGAAAATCTGGACGAATTTCTGGACAGCATTCAGAACACCCCTTATTATGGCCCGTTAAAGGACTTAAAGGATCAGGGCATTACTTCCCTGTCTGAGTTTGAATCTGCGCTGGACATCCTGTACTTCATCCGTTTCTGGAAAAGTTTAAAAGACCAGCTCTCAAAAGATGACCGGGCGGCCATCGCCGACTGTGCCGGTGAGAAGATCGATCTTTTAAATCTCGAATGGCTCGCAAGAGCGAAACGTCACTACAAATTATCTGCCGATGCCATTATGGAGCTTCTGATCCCCGTATGGTACCGCTTAAAAAAGTCTCAGGCAAGGGAGCTTGCCGAGGCGCCTTCCATCGAGGAATTCGACCGGATTCTAAAGGGGACCCGCTACGGAAACCGGATCTTTCGTGCATCCGGCGACCAGCAGGAGAATCCGGAATTCCGCTCGCTGTTTCGGGAACTTCTGGATGCCGTGTACAGCAAGTCCGAGCGGAACGATCCGTATTCCGCGGCTGCCTTAAACAGCTACTTCTATTTTAAGGAAGAGGAGATCAGAAAAATTATCACCACCGTTGAGGGGATCCGTTACAGCCTTGGCAGTTCAGAAATTCTCACCTGCCTAGCAGAAAGTTAGAAAAGGGGGTATGCTTTGTGATCGAAAAAATGAAATTCGTCAGCATCTCCGGACCGAAGAATGATCTGGACCGCATGGTCAACCAGTATCTCTCCCATTATGAGATTCAGTTGGAAAATGCGCTGACCGAATTAAAATCCGCATCAAAGCTGGAATCATATCCCGGAACCAATCCATACCGGGAACCGCTTCAGAAAGTGCAGAAACTTCTCGCTTCCTGTCCCGGCACGAAAAAGCCCGATGCCACCACCGGCACAATGCCTGTGGAGAACGCCATCGCGCTCGTAAATGACATGGATACGGAGCTCGCCGCCTCAAATGAGGAACGGGAGTCCTTAAAGACAAAGGAAAAAGAAGTCTCTTCCCTTTTGGAACAGGTTCGCCTGTACGTGGAACTGGACTTCGACATTCCTGCAGTCTTAAAGCTCAAACATATCAAGTACCGGTTCGGACGCATCAGAAAGGAAAGCTTCCCGCAGCTCCAAGCATTCGCCGACCGCTCGGATGAGACGATCCTGTTCAAATGCCACGAATCAGACCACTATATTTCCTTACTTTACTTCACGCCGGATATCACCTCCGACCGGATCGACACCGTCTTCTCCTCCCTGCAGTTCGAGAGGATCTACCTCCCGGATGAGTACGCCGGAACACCGAAGACCGAGGTCGAGCGTCTGGAGAATGAGCTTGCGGAGTTAAAGGCGAAGGAACAGGCGCTGGAAGCAAAGGATTCGGAGTACCTGCTCACGCGAAGGACCAGTCTCCAGGATGCCTGCCATGTACTGGAATCCTATGAGGCAAACTTCAATGTGAGAAAGTACGCGGCATGCACCCATGATAAAGATCATCCATTCTACATTCTCTGCGGCTGGATGACAAAAGAGGACGCGGAAGCGCTCCACAACGACCTCATAAAAGACGCGGACACATTCTTCGTCCTGGAGGACAGCAAGGAACACGTGACCAGCGTTCCGCCCACCAAGTTAAAAAACATTCCGCTGCTGCGGCCGTTTGAGATGTTCGTAAAGATGTACGGACTTCCGTCC
>CAKRNI010000321.1 GCA_934370915.1 uncultured Lachnospiraceae bacterium | reverse complement strand
TCCTGCCCGGAGGCGGCGAAGATCATTCTTTCCTGCAAGGAGCCGGTGCGGTTTCTTGAGGAGGAGACGGACGAGGAGGATGATTTTGACGAGTTTGATTTTATGATGTTTTCGAGACTGGAAGACACCAGAGATGTTCTTTTCTCTGTTTTACAGGATCGAAACCTGCCGCTGACACTGCGCATGGCAGCGTGCGAGCAGCTGGCGGAGAGATACCAGATCTGTATGGAGGAAGGAAGAGAGTTTGAGATCGATGATCTGCTTCAGGAATGCGAACGCCATCACAGGGAGGGAACCTTGCGGGAGTTTATATCGGAAAGTCTCTCGGAAAAGGGCGTGGATGCGGCATCTTTTCATCAGTGGGAGTGGCAGAAGGAAGAACTTCAGGTGCTTTATGGCCTGGAACGTCTGCGTCCGGAGTGGGATCAGGTGCTTGACGGAGCGGAAAAGCGGCTGTATCAGGGAAGCAAAGAGGAATATTTTAAGATTTGTGAGGAATTTCACCGGATGTATGGGGCGCTGAGCAGCCATAAAGAAGAGTGGGAAAATTTGGGCGAACAGCTTTTAATGTTCTTTGTCTATACATATTTCTGCGGGGCAGTCTATGACGATATGGTCTGCTCCAAGCTGGAGCTGGCGCTGTTCTCTGTCCGGTGGATTCAGGAATTTCTGATCGTCCGGTGGCTGGAAAACGGGAAGAAGCTGTCCATGCAGGATGTGGAGGAGTTCTCCTGGCGGTACGCGAGGGAGATCGAGCACTCCGATGATAACCTGAATGCGCTGGAGGACTGGCTGTTTGGGATGTATGCGCCGGAAGGATGCCAGCTTGCTAAATCAGATATATCCAAAGGACAAAACTGTATTTTCTAAAGACAAATGGTGTATTGCAGAGGCTGTTATTGTCTTTATTCTGGCAATAGGTTTAACATAAACAGGCGGTGGAGCACACAATGCTCAGCTGCCGTCCGAAAAATATCAAAGTGATGAAGAATGGAGGGGACGCATATGAGAAAAATAAAAGAGATCCTTTTTTCTGAGAATGGCATGAAGGCGGTTAATACTCTGTTCTTTTTGGCGATGCTTTTTTATAGCAGCGGCCTGCTGTTTGTCGCTTATATTGTCTGGATCTGTTATCTTGTGTTTTGCATTAGAAATACGGAATCCAGAGGGAGCAAGGTGGTTTATTCGGTGTTTGTTGGACTTGCAGTGGTTATGATCGGAGTGAGTCTGTATGGTTTGATACAAGGATGATAGATCATCCGGATTTCCTTTTGAACTTCTAATTTTCAGCGACTTTACTGCTACCGATGCATCTTCTGCACGTTCTTCTTTATTTGTCTCTGTTTCTTCATGTGCAGAATCTGCAGGGGCAATCGTAGTTATTTCCGGTATCGTCTTCTGAGCAGTCTGGCAGCCGGTCATAAACAAGCAGACAATCCCGAGCATTATAAATCGTTTTTTCATGTTATCACCTCCTGAATCACACGCGCTCAAATGACAGATATCTCGTCCCTTGAAAAGTGAGTTTTCCGATATCTCCTTCCGCCAGCATTCCATATTCTCTTCCTGAAACCTGTAGTTCCATCCGGTCACCGCTCTCTACCTGAAACGTGACATAGTAGCTGGTACTTGAAGTCGAATGAAAGCCATGAGCTCCAGACAGGTCACCCGCATTTGCATGGCTATGATGTGTGATATTTTCACGCTTTGCGACGATGGTTGCACTCACCGACAGACGCGGTGACTGATTGTTTTTGTGCCATGTTCTGATTCCGGTCATAAACTGAAAGATGATCATACCGAAAACGATCACGAAGATAATTGGAAACATATATTCAAACAGCATAAACATATCACTCACCCCTTCTTAATCTTGCGTCTAACGATTCCCCTGAGCACAGCATATACAACAATCACGAAAAGCGAGGCAGCGCTATACAGTAATGCTTCTGTATACCAAGGCGCAGAATTCTGTTCGTATAGTTTCGGAAAGCGCTTGTACTCATAGAAATCCATACTCGTTTTAATCACAATCACATAAAAACTCGCGTAGATCATACATTTTAAGAAATCGTAGAGTTTATTCATATCATCACCTCCGCGATACACTGCTCAATTCTTTTGACTTCAAC
>CAKRNI010000320.1 GCA_934370915.1 uncultured Lachnospiraceae bacterium | reverse complement strand
CTTCTTGTTCTCAGCGGCAACTCGTTTATTCTATCATACCGTTTCCGGTTTGTCAAGAACTTTTTAAAACTTTTTTTCGAGAGATTAAGAAGTTTTCTTAATGACTCTCAATAAGTTTTGCCCTGTCGCTCAAGGCGAGTATTATAATAACAAATCTCTGCAAAAAAGTCAACACTTTTTTCCAGTTTTTTTGAAATTATTTCTTTTGTTTGCGCAATTACAACATAATGGGGTACACTTGCGTTTTCAACGCAAGATGTACCCCATCTTTACATTTTCCTTTTAAATACCCGATTTTCATCTCAAATATCGCTTGATAATCCGCATGTACAGGGTTCCATCTTCTTCTATTATAAGACAGATCTCACCAGTCCGACTACAAGGTAAGAAAGCATATTGTGATCGTACAGCCATGTCAGCCAGACACTTCCATTGATCTGATCGATCATGCTCTTTCCAATCTCACTGCCCGAAAACAGAGTAAGGACCAGGGAACCCACCCATATAAAGATCAGTGCCTCTGCGAGTCCCAGAACCGCACCGGCAATCTTGTTAAGCCCATACAGGATCGGCAGCCTGGAGATCAGGTTCAGCCAGACTATGATGATATGAAGGAATGCATAGAATACTATAAACAGCACCGTAAATATGATCACACGGATCACGCGGTCCGCAAGGTATTTTCCCACATAGTCCTCAAAGACCTGAACTCCCATCTCCTGGTATACTTCTCCGTTGTTATTCTCGATCAGAAGCTTTTTGACCTGATCAGGGATCTCCAGGCTCTCTATAACCGCGCGTTCCCCGGCTTTTCCCGCAAGACCGGCTGTCTGGGCCATCTCCTCCATCTTCTCGTTGAGTCCGCTGGCCTTTAAAGCGCTCTCTTTCATTGTCTCATACAGTGCGGTATTATTCTCCAGCCACGCGGTCGTCTGCGGGATCGCGACGCGCACCGCAAACAGCGTGATGAAAAGGGACAGCACGGAAACTGCTATTTTTATAAAACCTCTGTAGTGGCCGTAGAGCATCATCCCCACAAGGTATACCGCTACAGCCACCTCCAGCCAGCGGCTGGATAGAATCTCCATTATTTCCATTATTACTCCTGTCACATACGGATAGGATTCTTCCCCAAAAGAGGCACAGCCATCTGGATAATCCAGCCATCCGGCTGCGTCTATTTCCAGAAAGTCCTCCTATACCTGTTATTCCTGTTATATCTGAATCCCCGTAAAATGGCAGATCGCCTTGGCAACACCTGCCTCATTGTTGGTCTTCGTGATATAATCTGCTGCCGTCTTTACGGACTCCTCGCCATTTGCCATGGCAACACCGATTCCGGCCATGCGGATCATGGAAAGATCGTTCTCCCCGTCTCCAAAGCCCATGGTGGCCTCTCCGGGGATCCCAAGGCGTGCGGCAAGGCGGATCAGCGCGCCGCCTTTATCGGCTCCTGCAGCGTTGATCTCCAGGTTATTCGGGATCGATGAGGACACAAGGATCCCCGGGATCTTTGAAAGTTTTTCTCTCATCCGCCTTCTGGCATCCATGTCACGGAAAAACATATTGATCTTCTCCGCGTCCTGTCCCCGCTCTTTTAAGTAGGCGATATTATCCGGCACCGTATCTCTGGTTCTACGCACCAGTTCCGCCAGTCCCTCCGATGAGACATACTTATATACATCATTGTAGAACTCCGGCATAGTATAGCCAATTCCGCCCACATATACGTCATACATGATCTCATCCGGGCTTGTCCGGGCCATCATCATGATCTTTTCCGCCAGAGCCACTGGGATCCGGCAGGAGTCGATGATCTCGTTTTTTGTAAGATCTACCACCTGTGCCCCGTTTGTGAGGATCGCATAGTGTACGCCCGGCAGATTTCGAAGTTCATCCGGCAGACCGCGCATGGTACGGCCTGTCGCCGGGACGATCTCGATTCCTTGCGCCGCGCACGCCTTAAACGCCCGCAGGTTCTCCTCCGGAATCCGTTTTTCGTCATCCAGCAGTGTCCCATCCATATCCGCCGCAATCAGTCTGATTTCCATATGTTTCTCCTATAATATTCCCAGTCATATCCTACGGGTGATCTTTGCACGCAAACATTAGTTCGTGTACATCGGTGAAAAATTTGCGCACCCGGCTCATCGCAAAAGCAATGATCCTGTAGTGCGCAATATTCAGTTCCTATAAGCATGTCTCCGAATGCCTCATACGCCGCCTGAACACGCTTCAAGCAGCGCATAGG
>CAKRNI010000319.1 GCA_934370915.1 uncultured Lachnospiraceae bacterium | reverse complement strand
ACCACCGACAGCTCTCTGTGATTTCATTCCGAATGTACTCTCTTTGCTCATCGACTTTTTGTTTTTAATTTTTATGGTTTAAAGATTAGCACACTTCTTTCCACATGTCAATTTTATTTTCAGAATCTTTGCTATTGGAAATTCCTATATCCAGTCACTATTTTTTCCAATCATATCCGGTTCGAACAGAAATCGGTTCCTGAAAGACTGTCCATGATCGGAGCCGCTGTCTCTTTATTGACAGTCTTTTCCATTTTGTAGAAACAAAAGTTACATAATTCGCATTTTTTGATTATTATGCTGAATTAAGTAAAGTAAACGTAAAAAATACTTGACTTTTTAAAGTTATGGTTTTATTCTTAAGCACATAATTTTATTAACGATCCATTCCAACTATCAAAGGCGATAACTTCTGACAAAAGTGCGCCTTTCTTTTTTACCCGGACTTAACTGTAAGACTATCAAACAGTTCCTCCGGTTCTCCGGAAGCGACTGCCGGATACCCCCCGGCACCGGAGATTCCCCACCCGGATCGTTCGTAAAAGAAAAGAGAGAGGAGAGATTCATTTATGAAGAAGAGACGACTTATTGCACTCGCAGCTGCAGCCGTTATGGCAGCAGCCTCCCTGACAGGATGCGGCGGTTCCCAGACATCCTCCACAACAGCAGCCGGTTCCACTGCTGAAACAGCAGCGGCTTCCTCCAATGCGGTATCCCCGGACGCAAAGTCCACGGATCAGACACTCGGCGGCGGTATCGCGGTCGGCTCAAGCGACGGCGAAGCAGTGAAAGGCGGAACACTTGTTGTGTCAATGCCTTCATCCCCACGCACCCTTGATCCGAAAGCCTACTCAACCATGTACGAGAACCACATCATGTACAATGTTCTCGATACCCTGTTTGTCTGGGATAAGGATTACAAAGAGGTGATCCCGAGTCTGGCAACTGATTACACTGTCAGTGATGACGGCCTGACCTACACCATCAACCTCCGTGATGATGTATACTTCCAGAAAGGTAAATTCCAGGACGGAAGAAAGATGACCGCGGATGATGTTGTATACTCTCTTGAACGAAGCAAGGAAGAGAGTACCACAGACCGTATCTGCCGTGATTTCTTCGATTACTGCGAAGCTGCAAGCCCGACACAGGTCGTTATCCATATGAAATCCGTTGCAGGACCGTTTATCTCCCAGTTAGCCGGTATCGGAAACGCGATCCTCCCGAAAGAGGAAGTTGAAGGCTGGGGAGAAGACTTCGGTTCCCACATCGTCGGAACAGGTGCTTTCACACTGGAAGAGATCGTAACCGATGAAAAAGTCACATTAAAGAAAAATGAGAATTACTGGGGCACAGAGCCGAACGTAGACGGCATCGAGTTCCGAATCATCTCCGATTCCAATCAGGCGATCAACGCAGTCCAGACCGGTGAGGTCGACATCGCGATGTATCTTCAGGGCGAAGCCATCAAGCGTGCGCAGGATGCGGACCTCTTACTTCAGGCACCGAGTTCCGCTGTCACCTTTGTCCGCTTCAATATGCAGAACGGACCGACCGCAAACGCTGATGTCAGAAAAGCACTCACAATGGCTGTCGATATCGACTCCATGGTAGCCGGAATCTATCAGTACGGCGAAGGCACAAGAGCTTATCAGCCGCTTCCGGTATACTCCTTCGCTTATGACACGGCATACAATGATCTTGTACCGTCCTACGATCCGGAAGGTGCAAAGAAGCTCCTCGCAGAAGCAGGCTACCCGGATGGCTTTACCATGAGCCTTTACATTGGTTCCACTACCTATCGCGAGAAGATGGCACAGATGTTACAGTACTACTGGAGTCAGATCGGTGTAACCCTTGATATCAAGTCTTCCACCATGGCCGACTGGTCCGCAGCGGTTGTTGATTCCTGGCAGTCCGATGTTGTAAACAGCTACGGCGTAAGCTGGAACAGTGATCCGGATCCTTACGGTTTCCTTGGAAAGTTCTTCAGCTCCCAGACACTTCACGCCTCCTCCAACGCAGGCGGCTACAACGATGCGGAACTGGATGACCTCTTAAATGAAGGCTTTGGCTCCACAGACAACGCAAAGCGCGCGGAGTCCTATAAGAAAGTCATTGAGAAGGTTATGAACGAATACACCGGTATCTACTACGCATATGAGTGCCGGAACTGGGCCGTATCCCCGAAGGTACATGACGCGGTTCTCCGCGCTGACAACCAGATGTTAGTCGCAACACCGTTCAACAATATCTGGGTTGAAAAATAGAATTTGA
>CAKRNI010000318.1 GCA_934370915.1 uncultured Lachnospiraceae bacterium | reverse complement strand
GCCTGAGCTTTCGCAGCTTCCAGATCCATGGCCTGCCTGTACTTGATGCCCATAGTATTCACATACATGTATCCGTCTGTGTAGAACATATCGATCGGCACTGCAGTTCCAAGCGTATCCGCGGTACCCTTGCATACAAACTGCATGTCTCCGTTCGCGTCCTCTTTCATCATCAGCTTCATATTCATGGACATATCAATATCCTGTCCAAGATAGGACATGGTGATCGTATAGTCCACATCAATATTCGCGCTCGGGAGAGACTCGCTAAGCTGCTGTGCTTCCTCATAGACCTTTAGCGCCTCCGGATCGTTCTCCGCGACAGCGATCGGAACTGCCTTTACCTGGGTGACACCATTTATGCTCCAGGCACCATTTTTGTCGATCTCATATCCGTCCGCGTGCCCCGTATTTGTCTGCGCATATCCGGCATTCATCTGCAGATAACCGGAATTTCCGAAATAATAGCACTGCGCCCAGCCATCATGATCTCCATCGATCCAGTACCAGCCGTTCCGGCAGTAGGAACCGTCATCGTTCTCATACCACCAGCCGTTCATATCCTCGTGCCATTCGCCCGCGAATGCCGGAAAGGACAGTGCCATCGCCAACGGCATCGCTACAGTAAGGATCATTTTCCACTTTTTCATAAGAGGGACCTCCGTAAAATTCAACAACCGACGTCGATCATCTGCACAAGTTTCCAGATACCGGAGCGCCTGTTCTGTCACCCATCTGCACACATACTTCCGGGAGTTTCATGTCTCAAGTATAGCATTTCAACCATGCAATCGCAAACCATTTTTCCTGCAGACTTCTTACGTTTTCTTTAATTCCAAAAATCCGGCAAAGCCGCTTCTGTACGCTCTGCCGGATTCAATCTTTTTCTTTATTCCAGATATGACTGCTCTGCCTGTATCACTGCGTAATAACCAGCCCATTTCTCTGAGATCAGTTTCGCGATCCCCTGTTTTACCTCTTCGTTCGTTTTCCCATACTGGAATGGGACCACCGCGTCGAAGATCAGGTTCGTATGAGTCGGCCCCTTGACCATGCGGAAATCATGGATGGTGACACCCGGAAAATGTTCGTTGATCATGTCAACAACTTCCTTTTTTGTCTCATTGATTGCCTCGTTATTCACTACGATCGGATCCATGTGGATCACAGCCTCACAGCCAAGTTTTTCCTTCAATTCCTTCTCGATCCGATCGATCACATCGTGGATCTCAAAGATATCGCAATCCCCTGACACTTCCCCGTGGAGGGAGATCATCCGCCTTCCCGGGCCGTAATCGTGGACCACAAGATCATGGATTCCAAGGATCTCCGGATGCGCCAGAACGATAGAGCGGATCTCCCCGACGAACTCCTTTGACGGAGCCTCCCCGAGAAGCGGGTTCAGGGTATCCTTTGCAGCACTGTATCCTGCATACAGTACAAAACATGCCACCAGAAGACCGCACCAGCCATCCACGTTGACTCCCGTCACATGTGCGACCAGCATGGAGATCAGAACCGCTGTAGTCGCGATACTGTCGCTCATGCTGTCCATTGCCGTCGCCTTCATCGTCTCCGACTGTATTTTTGTGCCAACGGATCGGTTATAAAAGAACATGTACGTCTTCACGCAGATCGACGTGATCAGGATTCCGGCTGCCAGGACGCTCGCCTCCACAGGCTCCGGATGAACGATCTTTCCGACGGAGGTCTTTAAAAGCTCAAAGCCCATCAGGATAATAATCATGGATACTCCAAAACCTGCCACGTACTCGATCCGCCCATGGCCAAATGGGTGATCCGCGTCGGCTTTCATGCCTGAAAATTTAAAACCGATCATTGAAATGAAGGAAGAACCTGCATCTGACAGGTTATTGAATGCATCCGCCGTAATAGCGATGGATCCACTGATCACGCCCGCCAGATATTTTCCGGCAAACAGAAAGACATTGAGCGCAATGCCCACAATACTGCAGAGCATGCCGTAGGCACGGCGCACATCGCTGTCCCCGAACTGATTTCTGTTTTTAATAAATAAGCCGGACAGTATCGTAATCATGTAAAACACCTCCATTGGTCCGCACACTTGCCGCGCTGAGCCAAAAATCAAAAAATTGTAATTCAGGTCTTCTCACATTCAGCACAGAAAGCCCACCGGCCCGCCGAATCGTTACAAGTTGCCTTCTTCTAACCATCTGTATACTCAAACAGCGAGGAAAAACATGATCTTCTCATGTTCTCCTCGCTGTTCTTATATGCCTCAGCATACGGAAAAGTTCC
>CAKRNI010000317.1 GCA_934370915.1 uncultured Lachnospiraceae bacterium | reverse complement strand
CGAATTGCCATCGTCCATGAGAATTACCTACACTCCTTTATCATTTTCAGTACTGCATCCAGCCGGTTCCAGATCCACGGCTGAATTGTTTCATAGTATTTACGTATTTTTCCACTATAGCATTAAATCCATGCCCCGTCAAGGAATACACCCGCGATTATGTAACAGGTTCCGCCCCTTTCACAGGCATTTTCCTAATAACATCCAAGTTCCAGACTGACCTTCAGCGCCTCGTCCACCCGGCCTAACAGCTCCCCGTCGATATGACAGATCTTTTCCCTGAGTCTCTGTTTGTCGATGGTCCGGAGCTGTTCTAAAAGGATCACAGAGTCCTTCACCATGTCACAGTCTCTGGCGGAAAGCTCCACATGGGTCGGAAGCTTCGCCTTATTCATCCTCGATGTGATCGCCGCGCAGATCACCGTGGGGCTGTGCTTGTTCCCCACATCGTTCTGGATCACGAGCACGGGCCGCACGCCTCCCTGCTCCGAACCGACCACCGGTCTCAGATCCGCATAATAAATATCGCCCCGTCTGATAATCACAAGTCCCACACTCCGCCTGAATTTCTATGCGGTCATCCAGATCCGGGACTGTGCCTGCACATGTCCCCGGCGGCTGCCGCGCTCCCTCAAGAAGCCTGCAATGCGTGCTTCTTATAGTCCAGAGTATTTCCCACTTATGATATTTTATTCAGACGTACCGTTTTTCGAGCATGACCGTCAAAATCCTTCGTACTCTTCATCCCTGCACATCATGCCGCCCACTTCTTTTCCATTCTTCACATACCGCCGCGGCACACGTTTTCCTATCAGGCACGGGATCTCGTAATGGAATCCGCCGGAAATCTTTGCCAGCTCCTCCATAGTGATCTCCTGATCCCCATCTCTGCCCACAAGAGTCACTGGATCTCCCTCTTCGGCCTCCAGGATTCCCGTAAGATCCACCATAAACTGGTCCATGCAGATACGTCCTAAGATTTTTGCCCGTTTTCCATGGATCAGCACCTCTCCTTTTCCGGAGAGATTTCTCGGATAGCCGTCCCCGTAACCTGCCGAGACCGTAGCGATCCGCATCATCTTCTCCGCCTTAAAGGTTCCGCCGTAGCTGACCTCCGTTCCCGGTCCGATCTCCTTGATGTAAGTGATAAAGCTCTTTAACGCCATCGCCGGTTTCAGAGAAATGATATCCTGTTTTACCTCATCCGACGGGTACAGGCCGTAGATCGTGATTCCCGCGCGGACCGCGTCCATGTTAAAATCCGGGAGTTCCACGATTCCGGCGCTGTTGGAACAGTGACAGACCGGGACAGCCACACCGGCTGCCTTCACAGCATCACAGAACGCATGAAACCGCCTGTACTGCTCCCCTGCATTCGTTTTATCCGCCTCGTCCGCCCGGGCGAAGTGGGTGAACATACCGGCGATCCTGAGAGCCGGAAGCTCTGCAATCTTCTTTACAGTCTCCATGGATTCTTCATCCGGGAAAAGTCCGATACGGCTCATTCCCGTATCCACCGCGATATGGACCTTCGCGGTCCTTCCCTCTGCCACAGCGGCATCTGATAATTCTTTTGCTCTCTGGTACTCAAACACCGGCAGACTGATGTCATTTTCAAGACATTCCTGATAGCGGCTGGCTGAAACCGGACCAAGACTCAGGATCTCTTTTTCGATTCCATGTCTCCTGAGCTTAAGCCCCTCATCCACCGTTGCCACCGCATACCCACAGACAAAACGGTCGATGGTTCTCGCCACCGGGACTGCCCCGTGTCCGTATGCGTCCGTCTTTACCACTCCGTACATCTTCGTTCCCGGACGAAGATGCTCCTTCATGGCCTCCATATTTTCTTCAATACGCCCGAGATCCACCTCTGCGTAGATTCTGTCAAATTCCATCTCTGTATACCTCCGGAAGGCAATCTGCGATCTCCCCTGCTAACACTCCGTGGACTCCAAAGTGTTTCTCAGCGGCCTCGCCGGCGAGACCGTGTACATAAACGCCAAGGGCCGCCGCGTCACTCTCCTCCAGTCCCAGCGCTACGAGCCCGGCGATCACGCCCGTAAGCACATCACCGGAACCGCCTTTGGCCATAGCCGGAGTCCCGCTTCCGTTCACGAACGTCTTTCCGTCTCTTCCGGCGATCACCGTCGCCGCGTCCTTTAAGACGCATACTACGCCGTACTGATCCGCGAACTCCCTGGCGGTGCGGACCGGATTCTCCTTCATTTCTTCTATCTGAATTCCTGTGAGCCGCGACATCTCCTTCATATGCGGCGTCACGATAATATTCTCCGTAAAATAACCTGT
>CAKRNI010000316.1 GCA_934370915.1 uncultured Lachnospiraceae bacterium | reverse complement strand
CATTCTTCCGCCGTCACGGTAGAAGTACCATTTTCCGCCCTCATTCTTCCACTCACCGGTATCCACCGCGGTTCCCTGAGTGGCCTTCGGGGCGTAATCCCTGTACGCGAACTCCAGACACACATTTCCGTTGATTCCGTTTACACGGCCCTTATCCGTACACTGCCAGATCGTGCGGCCCTCATAGGTTCCGTCCGCACCATATCTTGCAAGCCAAAGATCATAATGGATCTGCTTTGTGTCCATCTTTGTTGTAAATTTGCTGTAATCACTGTAAACGATCGGCGTGTATCCCGCTGCCGCAATTGTATCACAGAACGCGTTTACCACATTCGTGAGATCCTGAACCGAAAGACTCATGATATAGTTGGATTCGACGTCCACCGCAATCGGGTATTTCACATTATAGCCGGAAACTTTATCCACTGTATACGCTGCCGCTGCCTTCGCCTCATCCACCGTTCTCGTCTGAAGAAATACATACGGCGCTGCCTGTACTCCATTCTCCGCAGCACCTTTCATATTTTTCTCATAATATTCATCCATGGTATACTGCCCTTCATAGCCGAAGGAACCCATACGGATATACGCAAATGAAACATCATCCGAAGCAACTTTTGTCCAGTCAATATCTCCCTGCCACTTGGAAACGCTGATTCCCCTAAGGAGCGCTCCATCTATGTTCACTCCATTGGAATCCACGTAAACACCGTTTACCTTCTTCCAGGCAGTTGTCGGATCACTTGTGCTGGTATCTGTGGATGCCTTATTCTGATCCTCATATCCGGGTCCAATCTCATCCGCAAATGCGGGAATACTTCCCTGTGTGATCATCAACGCTGCGAGGACTGCTGCCATATATCGAAATTTTTTCTGAAACATTCTGCTTCCGCCTTCCTTTTCTGTCTGTGTTTTATGTCCCAAGTATACTACAATTTTCCTCTTTTTTTATTAAGAACTTCTTACGTTTTCGTTGTCACAGTTCTAAGACTTTGTGGCAAAATTCCGTCCGGAATCTTTTCAGCAATAAAAAGAACCCTTGAAAACCAAGGGTTCCGGCGCGGAGACGGAGGGATTCGAACCCTCGTACCGGGATGAACCGATAAACGCATTTCGAGTGCGCCGCGTTACGGCCGCTTCGCTACGTCTCCAGAATGTCTGCCTCCTTAAAAGGCAGACTATATATTATTATACATATTTTTTCAGATTTGTATAGAGAAAAAATAAAATTATTCCAGGTTCTAATTTCCCTCCGCAAAATAAGCGTCCACCGCCCCTGCGATCCCGCTCACGATCTTCCCCTGATAGCCGTCATCCTGCAGCCAGGTGTCCTCGTCCGGATTGCTTAAAAATCCCATCTCAAACACACAGACCGGGATCTCACACCAGTTGATATCGGAAGAGCTGTCCGTCTCCTGAACTCCGCGGTTTTTCGTCCCTGTGGTGCCGCAGACGGTATCCACGATCTTCTTGGAAAGATTATAGCTCTTATCATGAAGACCGGCATTATAAGGATTCTGGGCTGTCATGCAGGTGGATAAAGCGCCATAAACACCGGAGTTGTCCATAGAACCCGCGTGAAGCCGGATCAGGATATCTGCTCCGCTCCTGTTCGCCGCTGCAGACCGCTCTGCACTGCTCATGTTCACATCATGGCTCGTACGGATCATGACAACGTGATAGCCACGGTTCAGAAGCTCTGTCTCAAGCTTTTTCGCCACCGTCAGCGTTACCTCGTACTCATGGACTCCACTGGTCGTCCCCACTGCGCCCTCCGGCATCTTCGCCTTCATCGTCGTGGAGGACGGGCCGATGGGCTCCTTTGAAGTGTTCGCCTTCGCCTGATGGCCCGCATCGATGGCGACGGTGTGGCCATTAAATGGGATCTCCGGCGCAGTCTCGGCATCCTCGTTCGCGGCCGCCGTGTAAGCAGCCGCCGCTGACTCTCTTGCAGCCTCCACGCTCTCCGCCTCAGACATCTCTGAGGACAGTTCTTCCGATTCAGAAGCAGACTCAGAACGTTCCGAGGCCGGATTACCGCTCTCCGGATCTGCCGTTACAGCTTCCCCGGCTGTCTCCCCAAGCGCCCGCACGTCCACATCTTCGGAATCAGAAGCGCCGGGATCTGTTGAATCTGTGCCTTTCTCCGCTGAAGCCGCACCGGACTCTGCTGTTTCAGAGACCGCCGCCGTCTCACTGCTCAGATCCACCGCCTCATATTTCCTCGTCCCGTTGCATCCGGTAAGCACCAGAGCAAAAAGGGCTGCAAAGACAAGGAATCGGAGGAGTCCGTTTCCCTTTTTCATCCTGCTCAT
>CAKRNI010000315.1 GCA_934370915.1 uncultured Lachnospiraceae bacterium | reverse complement strand
GCCCCGAGAGGAATGTCAAAATAGCTTCCCGACTTCACTTCCATATAAGTCGCCATCTTGTTGACATCCCTGTGGATCTCCGGTTTCCATCCGCCCCGGGCCACACCGTCCGGGCGCTTTCTCCCGGAGATCACGTCGTCCGCCGTGATCGTCTCCTTTCCCACCAGCTTTCTCGTCTCCCGAAAACCGATAGACGGTCCAATCACCGCCAGCTCACTGTGTTCCATTCCCGGCATATAAGTTCTCAACGCCTGAATATACCCGAGCACCTGTTTTCTCGTCTCCCTCTCCATCCGTGTCATCTCTTCCGCTGAAAGTCCTTCCGGAATGATGCTCGGAAGGAGGACATGGACGATCCCGGTATTTTCCATTCTGAGAATAAATCCTTTTTCTCTGGTAAGGTTTCTGATTCCTTCTGCCTTCGCTCTCACCACTGCCCGCTCAACCGCCGCCGGTGACAGATCCACATCCGCTGCCACACCGCTCAGCCGGAACGTCAGCGTCGCTGCCTGCGGATGTCCGCCATCGGTTCCCCATATGAGCTTCGCACCGGCAAGTCTGGACAGATTTGCGTCTCCGGTTGCATCCACGAATGCCTTTGCTGAAACGGTAAACAGGCCTTCATCATCCGCACACTGAATCGTCCGGATCGTATTCTCCACAGTCTCTGCTCCGATCAGCACCGTATGTAAAAAATAATCCACATGTTCCTTTTCCAAAAGGTTGTCCAGTGCGCATTTCAGATACTCCGGCTGAAAGATAATATCCCGGTTCCCGGATGCGGAAATCTCCTCAGCGATCGTCGGACCAAGTGCCCTCATCTCATCCAGCACAAGCTGCCCGATCCCTTTCACCACCCGCACCGGACCCGATCCGCATGTATAAAATCCACAGAAGCAATTAACTCCTGAGTTCGTCGCTTCTCCTCCGAGATAGGCATTCCGCTCCACCAAAAGCGTTTTCGCTCCCGCCTTCGCCGCTCCGACTGCCGCGGCCACACCTGCTGTTCCGCCGCCAACAATTACTATATCATATTGATAGGAACGCTCCATATCAAGATTCACTCCTTTTTGTAAGCACATGTTGTCAGTCAAGTCAGAGCCACTACTCCCTCCGACATGAATTTACGATGATTCACGATCGGAAAAAGGTGTGGCTTATCTGACCAGGTTCAAGTCGAAATGTTTGCATGACTATAACAGAAATTTTAAAAGTCCCTGACACCCGGCTGTCACATCCCGCCAGGTATCATCAAAATTCCCGGTATACCACGGATCCGCCACATCCGGCACCTTGTCCGGGTTCCGCTTTCCGGCTTTAAGCTCCTTCCAGCCATCTCCGGCAAATTCCAGCATCTTATAGATTTTCTTCTCGGGATCACCGCCCGCAATCTGCGTTATATTCCGGATGTTTGCCTGATCCATCCCGATCAGATAATCGAATTTCCGGTAATCCTCCCTCTCCATACATCTCGCAGTCTTCCCCGCGCAGGAGATACCTGCCGCTGCCAGCTTCTTTCGCGTTCCGGGATGTACCGGGTTTCCGGTCTCCTCATAGGAGGTCGCCGCGGATTCGATATAAAATTCAGCGGAAAGGTTGTGTTTTGCCACGAGGTCTTTAAAGTAGAACTCGGCGAGCGGGCTTCGGCAGATGTTGCCGAGGCAAATAAACAATATTTTTATCATGCCTTAAAAACTCCTTGAAAATACTGATTTTCCTTGATTTAACACCACTTTCTACGATTTGCTGTGATAGATTGTTTTCTTCGTTTTCGTCGCATATCGTGGCATAAATTCATATATCTTGTCATTCTTATGTTTATTTAATCCGTTTCTGAATATCTTCAACAGATGGCAGCTGCTTTTCCAGAGCATCCGGCAGACTACTGGTTATTTTATATTCGCTTACACCAATCGGTTTTGAAATATCCTTGAGCGAATATTCTGCAACCACATTATTTTTGTTTTTGCACAGAAGCAAACCAATGGACGGATTATCCTGCTCTTTTTTCAAAATGCCGTCCACAGCTGACAGGTAAAAGTTTAGCTGACCAGCATATTCCGGCTTGAAATCACCGGTTTTCAATTCGATAACTACATAACAGCGAAGATTCAGGTTGTAGAACAACAAATCAATGTAAAAATCATCGCCGCCTACATTCAGGTGATACTGGTTTCCCAGAAATGCAAACCCTGTTCCAAGCTCCAGAAGGAGCTTGGTGACATCCCTAACAAGTGCCTGCTCAATATCCCGTTCGAGCATATCCTCCCGGAAAGGAATAAAATCAAATACATATGGGTCTTTCATTGTCTGCACCGCAAGTTCACT
>CAKRNI010000314.1 GCA_934370915.1 uncultured Lachnospiraceae bacterium | reverse complement strand
CGGTCTGTTTCTGGACTGGGTCAGCAATGGGATGAAGGCAAAGGATCTGGACTGCTTTTCGGATGCCTGCATTCTGGCAGAAGGCGGAATTGAGGGAGCCTTAAAAAAATTTAAAAAATGATCCTGAAACAAAACAGGATCGGACGCAAAGGGCGTGTGAAGAATGAAGCTTCATTTTGCACACGCCCTTTTTGTGTAACAGAAAATTCCGGGGAATTCCCTGTTACACAAAAGGCACTGACATGCCGATGATGCGCATTTGCGGGCAGACGGATGCAAATTACAGATTTTTTTTGAAAAATTCTTCTGCATTCCGGAACATAATTCCTTCCGCCAGCTCCTTTGACATTCCCTTTTCCAGAAAATATTCGTAGAGTGCTGCGGATTTTGCCGGGCTATTCAGATATGTAGGCAGGTGGGCGCCGTCAAAGTCAGAGCCGAGAGCAAGATTTTCGTATGCGCCGAGCTCAAAAAAGTGTTCGATATGACGGTAAAAGTTTTCCGGGTCGTTGTAGTTCTTGTCATTGGTGATAAAGCCTGTATAATAGTTCAGACCAATGAGACAGTTCCGGCGGACCATCTCGCGGATCATATCATCCGTCAGGTTTCGCTTGTGGGAACAGATGGCGCGCGCGTTTGAGTGGGTCGCAACGAACGGGCGGCGGGCGGTCTCAAAGAGGTCGGCGTAGCCGGTGTCGTTTAAATGGGAGACATCAACAAGGATCCCGCGGTCTTCCATTTCACGGACTGCCTGCCGTCCGAAATCTGTCATGCCGTGAGTGGTGGTGTGTCCGGAACCGAGCTCATTTTCGCCGTTCCAGGTAAGCGTCATGCAGCGGACTCCGTCATCTGCCAGTTTTTTTACGCGGGTGATATCACCGGCGAGAGCGGCTCCGCCTTCGATGGTCAGAAAAGCAGCTGTCTTTCCGGCCTCCCATGCAGCCTGCATATCGGAAGCGGAACGGCAGGGGGAGATGCGGTCATGGAATTTTTCCATCTGGCGGTAAAAATTGTCACGGTTCGTTTCATAGTAATCGATGGCGGCCTGTCCGCGGTGCTGATCCGGGATGAAGATGGCATAAAACTGTGCCCAGTGAACATCGGACGGAAGTGAGGACAGGGAGAGGACACGGCCCGGATCATCAAGTGTGTCAGCGGTCGGACCTTTAGGGGTACACTCTGCAATCGTCGTGTCCGGATCCGGATTTGAATAGGTGCAGTCTGTGAGAGTGTCGCAGTGCAGATCGATCAGAGCATAGGGATTCATGTGAAATTCCTCCTGAGAATATATTTTGAATTTATTGTAACGGAACCGTTCAGACGTTTCCGTCAATTCTGTCTCCGGATCTCGCCTTTTAAGATCATCGGGTAGCGGATCAGGGCATCGGAATCAAGCGCCTCTTTTTTCATATCCACCGCGGTGATCTGGTGATTTTCGTAGGTTGTATAGTAGTAGGTTCCGGTCTCGGCACTGCAGCAGGAGGTGTAGATCGTGATCTCATATTTTCCTTCTGCAACCTCACAGCAGCCGCGCTGCTGGTCCACAGAGCCTAAGATATGGAAGAACTGGCTGACGCTTTCTTCTTCACTGTCACCAGAGATCGAGTTCGCACGGGTGAATGCCACACGGGCAAAGCGGGACTGGGAAGAGAGATCCCCCGGAAGACCGAGAGCGCCCATGCCGCGGCTGTAGGTGGCAAGCGGAAGCTCCGGAGAAAAATGATTTTCCGGCTGGCGCGGGGAAAGTCCGAGATAGTTATTTAAATGGAACATCTGCAGATCGAAGGGCGGATTGTTTGTGAGAACACCGGCAGGATCATCATGGACATGGAGTCCGTCGGCCATGGATTCCACAACGATCGCCTCGTTTTTATCCGCAATGATCCAGTGGAGACTTGCGGCAGGCATCTGCGGACTAAAAGGTGTTCCGACAAGATTCATGCGGGCAAGTGCTTCGCGGACCTCCGGAATGGTTGCACACCGGCTTAAGATCCAGGGGATAAATTCAAACTGGGCAATATTCTGCGTTCCGTCCACCGGCTCTGCATAGGCGGCGTTTCCGACGAAGTTGAGTCCTGCCATGCCGAGTCCCTTTTCGTTCATGGCATCATAATACAGAGGATAATTGTCTGCAACGTGCGCCATGCCGATGATGGCATAGTGGGATGCAAGCGTATCCATATGGCGGAACGGGATTGGGTAATTGCGGGGAGTGATCGTGATCTCCTCTCCGTAGGAAAATTCGTAGTCTAAGGTTCTTCCGAAATAAAAGCCTTTTGTCTTGTAAGTTGCTGCTGTACACATAAGACAGAAACCTCCTTAAAAATAGTAAAT
>CAKRNI010000313.1 GCA_934370915.1 uncultured Lachnospiraceae bacterium | reverse complement strand
CTTCATTCGCAATCCAGCCTGGCGGCTTACTTGCTCATGAAGTTTTGCCTGTCATATGTCTATGCATCTGTGCAGGCGAGCCTGCCCATCTGCATAGCCGCTGTTTGCTTTATTGCTTTCCAGCCCTGAAACGGATCGTTCCGCACTGCGTGCTCCCACGATCCTGACTTCATTCGCAATCCAGCCTGACGGCTTACTTGCTCATGAAGTTTTGCCTGTCATATGTCTATGCATCTGTGCAGGCAAGCCTGCCCATCTGCATAGCCGCGTGACAGGCTGTTTCATCACATCCGTTCCGGTGCGCTGAATCCCAGAACGTTAATGCATGTCATTAACACATCACGTGTTAAAGTAACAAGGCTGATGTAACCCGCCTGTTTCTTTCTGTCTTCCTCTGCGATGATCTTCGTCTCATGGTAGAAGTGGTTTAACGCGTTGGAGAGCTCATAAATGTAAGCACAGATTTTATGCGGCGCAAGCTCCTCAAAGCAGGTAAGCATCACATCGCTGTACCGGGAGAGGGCGAGCATCAGGGTCTTCTCCGGCTCTGCGGACGGCGGAAGGATCTCGCCGCTCTCTGTATTTTCACAGGTATCGCTGTATTTCTTTAAGATGGAGTTGATTCTCGCGATCGTATAAAGAACATACGGACCTGTATTTCCCTCGAAGGAAGTAAATCTGTCGATATCGAAGACATAATCCTTTGTGGCCTGGTTGGAGAGATCACCGTATTTTAAGGCAGCGAGACCTACGATCTCAGCCGTCTTTTTCGCCTCATCCTCAGAAACAGTGCGGTTCTCCATGATACGGTTGTAAGCCGCCTCATCGATATCCGCGATCAGGTTCTCAAGACGCATAACGCCGCCTTCTCTCGTCTTAAACGGCTTTCCGTCCTTTCCGTTCATGGTACCGAAGCCGACAAAATCCATCTTCCGGTCTGCCGGAACGATCCCTGCCTTCTTTGCGACACGGAAGACCTGTGTGAAGTGGAGTTCCTGGCGCTTATCTACGACATAGATATAGTGGTCCGGTTTGAAGTCCTGTTCTCTCTCAACGATGGTCGCAAGGTCGGAAGTCGCGTAGAGGGCCGCGCCGTCGGATTTTCTTACGATACACGGCGGAAGTTCCTTCGTATCGGTCGGCTCTGCGATATCTACAACGAGGGCCCCCTGGCTCTCATATGCAAGTCCCTGATCCTGGAGATCCTTGATCAGGCCCGGGATATACGGCTGCGCGTCGCTCTCACCTTTCCACAGGTCGAAATCCACGTCAAGGTTTGCGTAGTTTCTCTTTAAATCTTTTAAGGAAACATTCATGATATGCTTCCAGATCGCGCGGTACGGCGCGTATCCGCTCTGAAGCTTGAAGGTCGCCTCCTGGGCGCGCTCCTTGAATGCCTCGTCAACCTTGGATTTTCCGCTGGCTGCCGGGTAGATCTCCTCAAGCTCAGAGATCGTAAACGGTGCCTCCTCCGGGTACTCTCCGGTAAAACTCTCGTCAAAGTACGGAAGCTCCGGCTTTCTGTCCTTTAATTCCTCGATGATAAGGCCCATCTGGAGTCCCCAGTCACCGAGATGAACGTCTCCGATGACCTTGTGGCCAACAAAGCGTCCCATGCGCTTTAACGCCTCACCGATCACCGCGGAACGGAGATGTCCCACGTGGAGCGGCTTTGCGACGTTTGCTCCGCCGTAGTCGATAACGATGGTCTCCGGCTTCTCGACCTCGTCCATTCCGAGCTTCTTTGCACCCTTCATTCCGTTCATGTAGCCGGAAAGGAAAGCCGGATCTAATTTTAAGTTGATGAATCCCGGCATGACGGCATTCACTTCTTCAAATACTTCGCTGTCTTTTAACTGTTCTACTACACCGTTCGCGATATCGATCGGTTTCTTTTTATATGTCTTTGCAGCTGCCATCGCACCGTTGCACTGGTATTCGCAGAGATCCGGGCGGTTGGACAGAGTCACTTTCGCAAAGTTCTCATCGTAACCGTTCGCCGCAAAAGCTTTTTTCATCTCATCCGTGATGATATCCAGAATTTTTTTCATCTGATTTTCTCCTTTTTTAGCGTGCCAGTCTGCATCATTTCCCCGCGCCATACCGAAAAAAACCTGGCAGTCGCAGACACAGACTTATACAGTAACTATCATTATACCGTATCGCGGTAGAAAAATCCATAGTTCTGTTGATATTTTTGTTATCGCCCACGCATGACATACAGGAGCTGTTTTCGGTTATGATCTGAACACGTCATAGGCAGGCATATTGGGGAGGAACAGCGAACTGCCAGGTTTCAATGAACGACCTGGCAGTTGAAAATATCATCTTATCT
>CAKRNI010000312.1 GCA_934370915.1 uncultured Lachnospiraceae bacterium | reverse complement strand
AAGAACCTGGCAGCGGAGTATGAGGCAAAGACGAAACAGTTCGACGAGGAGCTGAATCATGAAACCGAACTGGAGATCCAGTCCATGCGCCAGAAAATGGAGGCAGAAGCCGCCGCGGAGCTTGACAGGCAGAAAACCGCCGCCGGTGACCAGATCGCCCGCCTGGAACAGCATTACGAAGAAAAGCATTCCTGGTATGTGGACTCCCTCTTCCGTTCTATGACCGAGGTGTGATCTATGGGAAGTCTCATCACTTACAGTGCGATCGCTGCCAAGCTTGCCGCGATGCGCGGGCATTTCCTCACGGATGATGAGTTCTCGGTCCTCGCGGGAATGGAGAATGTACCGGCTGCCGTCGAATACCTGAAAAGTTCTCCCGCCTACAGGGATGTTTTTTCCGGTGTCGAAAATGAGGAACTCCACAGAAGTAAGATCGAAGAGCTTTTGTGGCACTCCCTCTACGGTGATTTCTCAAGGCTGTTCCGATTCGCAAACGGAACCCAGAGAAAATTTCTGGATCTCTACTTTCTCCATTTCGAGATCGATGTCATGAAACGGTGTCTGAGGGACGCGGTTTCCGGAAAACGCTCAGATCTGAACTTTAAGAGCTTTGAGCCCTTCTTCCGAAAGCACTCCCACCTGGATTTCACCGCCCTGACTGATTCAAAAGATCTGGACGAATATCTGGACAGCATTCAGAACACCCCTTATTATGGCCCGTTAAAGGACTTAAAGGATCAGGGCATCACTTCCCTGTCTGAGTTTGAATCTGCTCTGGACATCCTGTACTTCATCCGTTTCTGGAAAAGTTTAAAAGACCAGCTTTCAAAAGACGACCGGGAGGCCATCGCCGACTGTGCCGGTGAAAAGATCGATCTTTTAAATATTGAATGGCTCGCAAGAGCGAAACGCCACTACAAATTATCTGCCGATGCCATTATGGAGCTTCTGATCCCCGTATGGCACCGTTTAAAAAAGTCTCAGGCAAGAGAGCTTGCCGAAGCGCCGTCTATAGAGGAATTCGACCGGATCCTAAAGGGGACCCGCTACGGAAACCGGATCTTTCGGGCATCCGGCGAACAGCAGGAGAATCCGGAACTGCATTCCCTGTTCCGGGCGCTTCTGGATGCTGTGTACAGCAAATCCGGACGGAATGATCCGTATTCCGCGGCTGCGTTAAACAGCTACTTCTATTTTAAGGAAGAGGAGATCAGAAAAATCATCACCACCGTTGAGGGGATCCGTTACAGCCTTGGCAGTTCAGAAATTCTCACCTGCCTGGCAGAAAGTTAGAAAAGGGGGTATGCTTTGTGATCGAAAAAATGAAATTCGTCAGCATCTCCGGGCCAAAGAACGATCTGGACCGAATGGTCAACCAGTATCTCTCCCACTATGAGATCCAGCTGGAAAACGCGCTGACCGAATTAAGATCCGCATCAAAATTAGAACCATATCCCGGAACCAATCCATACCGGGAACCGCTTCAGAAAGCGCAGAAACTTCTCGCTTCCTGTCCCGGCGCAAAACAGCAGGAGATTTCCACCGGCGCAATGCCTGTGGAGAACGCCATCGCGCTCGTAAATGACATGGATACGGAGCTCGCCGCCTCCGATGAGGAGCGGGAGTCCTTAAAGGCAAAAGAAAAAGAAGTCTCTTCCCTGTTGGAGCAGGTACGCCTGTATGTGGAACTGGACTTCGATATTCCGGCAATTCTGAAGCTGAAGCACATCAAATACCGGTTCGGACGTATCAGAAAGGAAAGCTTCCCGCAGCTTCAGGCATTCGCCGACCGCTCGGATGAGACGATCCTGTTCAAATGCCACGAATCAGACCACTATATTTCTTTGCTCTACTTCACACCGGATATCACCTCCGACCGGATCGACACCGTCTTCTCGTCCCTGCAGTTCGAGAGGATCTATCTCCCGGATGAGTACGCCGGAACCCCGAAGACCGAGGTCGAACGTCTGGAAAACGAGCTTGCAAATCTGAAAGCAAAGGAACAGGCCCTGGACGCAAAGGATTCCGAGTACCTGCTGACGAGACAGACCAGTCTCTGGGATGCCAGCCAGGTGCTGAAATCCTATGAAGCAAACTTCAATGTGAGAAAGTATGCGGCATGCACCCATGATAAGGATCATCCGTTCTACATTCTCTGCGGCTGGATGACAAAAGAGGACGCGGAAGCTCTCCACAGGGATCTCGCAAAGGACGCGGATACATTCTTCGTCTTAGAGGACAGCAAAGAGCACGTGACCAGCATTCCGCCCACCAAGTTAAAAAACATTCCGCTGCTGCGGCCGTTTGAGATGTTCGTAAAGATGTACGGACTTCCGTCC
>CAKRNI010000311.1 GCA_934370915.1 uncultured Lachnospiraceae bacterium | reverse complement strand
GCGATCATCGCGGCATCGGAGATCGTGGTCGCGGACGACTTTTATCAGCGTCAGTATGGGATCATGTTTGATACGATGGTGGAACTGTTCAATGAGGGAAAACCGGTGGATCTGGTCACGCTTCAGGACAGGCTGAAGGAAAAGGATGTCCCGCCGGAGGTGTGCAGTCTGGATTTTGTCCGCGATATCCTGGCAACGGTTCCGACTTCCGCGAATGTGCGCTCCTATGCCACGATCGTCCATGAAAAGGCGGTTCTCCGCCGCCTGATCAGGATCAACGAGGAGATCGCCAACAACTGTTATTCCGGAAAGGACAGCCTTGAAGTGATCCTGGCTGACACGGAAAAGCAGATCTTCAACCTGTTGGAAAGCCGCGCTTCCGGCGATTTCGTGCCGATCCGTCAGGTCGCGCTGAACGTCCTTGATAAGATCGAGCAGGCGACCCGCTCAAAATCCACGGTAACGGGTCTTCCGACGGGATTTATCGATCTGGATTACCGGATGTCCGGACTCCAGCCTTCGGATCTGATCCTGATCGCTGCCCGTCCGTCTATGGGTAAGACGGCGTTCGTGTTAAATATTACGGACTATATCGCGGTCCGGAGACAGAAGACCTGTCTGATCTTCAGTCTGGAGATGTCGAAGGAGCAGCTGGTAAACCGTATGCTGTCCATGGAGTCCAACGTGGATTCCCAGAAGCTCCGTACCGGTACGCTGACAGATGCGGACTGGGACGCTGTCGTGGAAGGAATCGGTACGATCGGAAGCTCCAAGCTTGTAATTGACGATACTCCGGGTATCTCCATCATGGAACTTCGTTCCAAATGCCGGAAGGTTAAGCTGGAACATGGTCTCGACCTCGTCATGATCGACTATCTGCAGTTAATGTCGGGCAGCGGAAAGAACGGAGACAACCGTCAGCAGGAGATCTCCGAGATCTCAAGATCCTTAAAGGCGATCGCGAGGGAGCTGAGCGTTCCGGTGATCGCCCTGTCCCAGCTTTCCCGTGCCTGCGAGACGAGAACGGATCACAGGCCGATGCTTTCGGACCTTCGAGAGTCCGGAGCGATCGAGCAGGATGCCGACGTTGTTATGTTCCTGTACCGTGACGATTACTATAATAAGGATACGGATAACCCGAACACGGCGGAGGTTATTATCGCGAAACAGCGTAACGGTCCGATCGGAACCGTATATCTCGGTTGGAAACCGGAACTGACCCGGTTTGTGAATATTGCGAAGGAACAGCAGTAAATGCGTGGTTAAGCGCCTGCTTTCGAATGAAATTTGAAGGAATTTCATCGGAGGCGGGCGCTTTTGTCATATTGGGACATGGCCTCACATATATTATTAGCAATCTATGTGAAAGGAAGAGGACAACCATGTCAGAAACACATTATCTGATCTCCGACGCCTCGAAAAAGGTTGATGTGGAATCTCATGTACTTCGGTACTGGGAGGAGGAACTGGAGATGAACATTCCGCGCAACGAGATGGGACATCGGTATTATACGGATTTTCATATCCGTCTTTTTAAACAGATCAAGGAATTGAAGGAAAAGGGGTATCAGTTAAAGGCGATCAAGACGGCGTTAGCGAAGACGCTGGATGCGGAGGGCGAGTCAGTGGCGCCCACGGATATCCTTGAGGAGGATGTTATGACGGCATTGAAGGAGTGTACGGAGCAGGAGAAGAGGGATCTGGAAAAGCTGGATCCGGGGGAAGCCGCGGAACTCATGAATCGGGAAAAGGCGGAGCAGTTCAGGGAGTTTCTTACCCAGATGATTGGACAGGCCATCGAGGAGAACAACGAGAAGCTCAGTCAGGACATCAGCCGGATGGTGAATGATAAGGTGTTAAAGGAGATCGACTACCTGATGCGGGTGGCAGATGAGCGGGATGAAGAGCGGTTCAGGCAGCTGGACGAGACGATCCGACTCTATCAGAAGGAGAGTCGGGGCCGGGCGGAAGCTGTAGCGGCGAAAGCGCCGTTTCTGCCGTCGATCTTCAGAAAAAGAAAGTTTGGGAGAAATGGGAATAAGCTTTGATGAGAGCAAAAATGAACTCACCTTTCGCGAAGCTCCGGATTCTGGATCAGAATCCACAGAAATCAAAAAGCCGCTGTTCGAATAGAACAACGGCTTTTATGTATTGGTTTGCGTTTGTGATCAACCCTCGTTGATTGCGCCTGTCGGACAGACACCAGCACAAGTACCGCAGCTGATGCAAGTATCAGCGTCGATTACGTACTGTCCATCTCCCTGAGAAATAGCGTTTACCGGACATTCACCAGCACAAGTACCGCAGCTAACGCAGCTATCGCTAATTACATATGCCATGACAAAATACCTCCTTT
>CAKRNI010000310.1 GCA_934370915.1 uncultured Lachnospiraceae bacterium | reverse complement strand
AAAAAGGATCGACCTATGAATCAGAAAGTATTAAAAACACTTGAATATTATAAAATTATTGACCGTCTGACCGACTGTGCGGCGTCTGAACCGGGAAAGAAGATGTGCCGGGAGCTGACACCGTCCTCGAATTTCAACGAGATCGTCCAGGCCCAGACCGAGACTGCCGACGCGGTGACCCGCGTGCGCCAGAAGGGAAGTCTCTCCTTAGCCGGAGTCCGTGATGTCCGGGATTCCTTAAAACGTCTGGAGATCGGCAGTTCCTTAAGCATTATGGAGCTTCTCTCCGTCAGCGGACTTTTGACCTGTGCGGCCCGCGCAAAGAATTATGGACGCCATCCGGAGAATATGGAGCTTCCGGATGACTCTCTCGATGAGATGTTCCGCACTCTGGAACCACTGACGAATGTGAACAGTGAGATCACCCGCTGTATTCTCGGTGAGGATGAGATCGCCGATGATGCAAGCCCGGGACTTCACCACGTCCGCCGCCAGATGAAGATCACGGCAGATAAAGTCCACACCCAGTTGAACTCCATCTTAAACTCCAGCCGGACTATGCTGCAGGATGCCGTTATCACCATGCGTGACGGACGCTACTGCCTCCCGGTCCGCGCCGAGTATAAGAGCCAGTTCGCCGGAATGGTCCATGACCAGTCGGCCACCGGATCCACACTCTTTATCGAGCCGATGGCGATCATCAGGCTAAACAACGAACTCCGTGAACTGGAATTAAAGGAGCAGAAAGAGATCGAGATGATCTTAGCGGCCTTAAGCACCGAGCTCGTCCCGTATATCGAGCCGATCACAACGGATTTTGAGATCCTCACAAAGCTGGATTTTATCTTCGCGAAGGCGGCTCTCTCAAGAATTTATAACTGTTCCATGCCGAAGTTTAACCGCAAAGGTTATATCCATATCAAGGACGGACGCCATCCGCTCCTTGACCCGAAAAAGGTCGTTCCGATCAATATCTGGATGGGAAGAGATTTCGACCTGCTGATCGTAACAGGACCGAATACCGGCGGTAAGACCGTATCCTTAAAAACGGTCGGTCTGTTTACCCTGATGGGACAATCCGGTCTGCAGATCCCGGCCTTTGACGGCTCCGAGCTTTCCGTTTTCGACGAGGTATTCGCGGATATCGGTGATGAGCAGAGCATCGAGCAGAGCTTAAGTACCTTCTCCGCCCACATGACAAATATCGTTAAGATCTTAAATCAGGCGGACAGCCGGTCTCTCTGCCTTTTCGATGAGCTTTGCGCCGGAACGGACCCCACCGAGGGTGCCGCATTAGCGATCTCCATCCTGTCCTTCCTTCACAATATGAAGTGCCGGACCATGGCGACCACCCACTACAGCGAACTGAAAGTGTTCGCTCTGTCAACACCGGGCGTTGAGAACGCCTGCTGTGAATTTAATGTTGAAACACTGCGTCCGACTTATAAGCTCCTGATCGGTATTCCCGGAAAGAGTAACGCATTCGCGATCTCCAGACAGTTAGGTCTGCCGGATTACATCATCGATGATGCGAAGACCCATCTGGAATCCAATGATGAGGCATTTGAGGACCTGCTTGCAAACCTGGAGCAGAGCCGCGTGACCATCGAAAAAGAGCGGGAGGAGATCGCAAGCTACAAGGAAGAGATCTCCCGTTTAAAGAAGAATATCGAGCAGAAGGAAGAGCGGCTTGATGAGCGGAAAGAAAAGCTCTTAAAGAACGCCAACGAGGAAGCCCAGCGGATCTTACGTGAGGCGAAAGAGACCGCGGACCAGACGATCCGGAATATCAACAGGCTTGCCGCAAGCTCCGGTGTCGGAAAAGAGCTGGAGGCTGAGAGAACAAAGCTCCGCGAAAAGCTGGATAAAGTCGATAAAAATTTAAGTCTGAAGAACAATAAGGGACCGAAAAAGACGATCTCACCGAAGAAATTAAAGATTGGTGACGGTGTTAAGGTCCTCACGATGAACTTAAAGGGAACGGTCAGCACACTGCCGAACGCAAAGGGCGATCTCTATGTGCAGATGGGAATCCTGCGCTCCCTTGTAAATATCAAGGATCTGGAGCTCTTAGACGAGGCGTCCGTATCCGGACCGGGTCTTGATCCGGCTGCCCTGAAGCGGAACAACACCGGAAGCGGAAAGCTCAAGATGGCGAAGTCTTTCTCCGTCTCCCCGGAGGTCAATCTCATCGGAATGACAACGGACGAGGCGATGCCTGTCCTCGACAAGTATCTGGACGATGCTTATCTCGCCCATCTTCCGCAGGTCCGTGTCGTGCATGGGCGCGGAACAGGTGCGCTGCGGGCTGCGGTTCATAAGCATTTGAAGAAGCTTAAATATGTGAAGGAATTCAGACTTGGTGAGTTTGGGGAAGGCGATACGGG
>CAKRNI010000309.1 GCA_934370915.1 uncultured Lachnospiraceae bacterium | reverse complement strand
TTGATCCGTGAGCGCCCGTGGGCGCGGCTGTCCATGAGAATGACACGGTATTTCATGGACAGCTTTTTTTCGTAATAATCAAAGATCAGGTGCGTCTCAGCGTTCCCATGCAGCATCAGGACCGGAATACCGGCTCCGCTTTCCTTATAATAGATCCACGCCTGGGGCGTGTCCGCCATTCCCTGATGGCAGGTCATTTTTTCCATTTGTGCAGTTCCCCTTTAAGAAGCGTCAGAATGTAACCGCGGATCCCGTGTGGATTCTGGATCTCGACAGCGGCGTAGAGCATGCTCGGCGTCGGATATTTCGGAAGATACGCGTAATAGGACGGAACCCATTCGGTGGGGCTGTATTTTTCTTTCGCGCGGTAGAGATCCCGGAATCCGTAGCAGGCATTTAAGTGGTCATAGATAAACTGCAGAAGACGTTCCATCGGATTTTTGCTCTCGGCACTTAATCCTGCCAGAGGGGCAACACCGAGACTGCCGTAGCCGATGCCTTCTTCTTTGAATACCTGAAATGCCTCATATATGATCGTTTCCATGACGCCGCTGGGCGCGTCTTTCCCGTGTCTCGTCACATCTGCCATGTAGCCGTTTTTTCCAAGAAATGGAACAAAGACGATAAAGGCAACCATTTTTCCATCAGAATTTAATGCGTAGAAATAACGCTTATCCATCGGATCCTCAAGTCCTACGGTACCCATGGTGAACTGGAGCATGCCGCTCTTCTTGCCATCCAGCCATTCATCGGTGATCCGGTCGAATTCCCGGTCAAGAGCCGGATCGCGTTTCTCAAGGACCTTGTATTCATGGACGGTGACACCGGCTTTCGTGGCATGGTTGATGTTCATGCGCATTTTCGCGCCTTTTTTTCCGCTGATCTCGTAATCGGTGAGTTTAAAACGTGCCTCCTCGCCGCTCTTTACGAGACCAAAGCCCTGTTTTTCATATTCACTGAGATAGTAGTCCGTCAGCCCGAGAAAGAAGATGTTGTGGGCGCTGTTCTGGCAGAACTCCCTGAATTCCGCGAGAAGAGCCGGAAAATCTTCATCTCTGCACACAGGATCACCGTTTACGACGATGGTGTCACCGACAGTTCCATAAGGAAGCACGCCATCGACAGAGTGACCGAAATACAGACATTTGTCATCCTCCAGCGCGAGATAGGAGCAGGGATTCTGACTGTAAAGATTTAAAAGCGTTCTTGCATGCTGGATCTCCTGAGCACCGTGCGCCTGATCCTGAAGCCATGGGCGCAGGGCACAGAGGATCGCTGCCAGAATACAGCCCCAGCTGAACCAGAACAGGACAAATTCCGTTCCGTGGCGGTCAGCCATAGACGCGGGAAGATTTCCCATGCCGAAGATCATACTGATTCCCTGGGTGAAGCTGTCAGCAAAGGAGACAGAAGCCCCGTCTGCGGCTCCGAGCCGCATATAATGCCAGGTGATCCCTACATTTATGAGGACACCGATGATGGCAAGAAGTGCCATGAGCAGTGTCTGACGGCGGTTTCCGCGTCCGGCCGGGCAGCAGAAATCTTTCCGCGTGATGAAAAACAGGATAAATAAGAAAAGATCGAGGATCATGATCCCGTTGTGCAGCGGATGTCCCATTCCGATGAGTCCGCGCAGAAAATTGAGGACAAAGATCCCCATGGCGATCGTCCATGCGTTCCGTTTTCTCTTCCATAACTGCAGGGACAGTACGAAAAGAACAATGGAAAAGGCACGCTGGACCATGCGCCCCATCTCAAAGGATTCCTGCATGGCCTGCGAGATCCTGGAAAACGGGAAAAAGGTCAAAAGAAACAGGAAAAAGGAAAAGACGGCGAGCAACTCGATCGTAATATTTTCGATCCGGATCCGGGTCTTCCGCTTTTTCTCCCGGGTTTTCTGTGATTCATTCATAAGTTATTCCTCCAGAGTCAGACATAGTTGCGAGGCCGCAGTGGAAGCAGAACGCAAAGCGGCATGATGAAAGTGCTTTATGGTAACACACAGTGTAGTCTTTTCAATAGGAAAAATCAAGAAAAGTAAGTAAAGTCAATGGAAACTTCTGGAAAAATAAACGGTATCTTGACAAATTTATTTGAACAGGATAGACTAAAGGCATCATATGGAAAAAGCTTGGAAGGGAAGAGTATGCTGAAAGGAAGCTTTCAGAGACCCCGGTTGGTGTGAAAGGGGAGCCAAGAGGCGGCAGAAGATGGTCCCGGAGCTGTGCAGGTGAAAGCGGAAACCGTGTTAGCCTGTGCCGGAAGCGCCCGTTAGCGTGTCAGGCTGTTTTTGACAGTCGGTGAGGGCGATGACCGTGAGGCACCGCCGAATTTAAAGTGGTAACACGGGGAAACTCGTCTTTAATAAGTAAAGACGGGCTTTTTTTATTTGACAGGAAACTCCGAAGG
>CAKRNI010000308.1 GCA_934370915.1 uncultured Lachnospiraceae bacterium | reverse complement strand
GCTTTTCCATATATGAAAAGGAGTTACTATGACCAGCAAACAGCGTTCCTATTTAAAGGGACTTGCAATGACAATGGATGCCGTTTTACAGATCGGCAAGTCCAGCCTCACACCGGAGATCACCAAATCCGTTGAGGAAGCGTTAAACGCGAGAGAATTGATTAAGATCCATGTGCTGAAGAACTGCGCGGATGACGGAAAAGACCTTGCGCAGATCCTTGCAGAGCGCACCCATTCTGAGGTTGTACAGGTCATCGGAAAGATGATCGTTCTGTATAAGCCGGCGAAGGAAGAAAAGGACAGAAAGATCGTTCTTCCGTAAACAGTGTGACGATCGCGGCAATCCGGGAAAGTTTGACGCCCGGATTATACGCGGGCAAAGGGGGGATACGATGAGACGCATCGGTATTCTTGGGGGAACATTTGACCCGGTCCACAACGGTCACCTGCTTCTTGGGGAACAGGCATACCGGGAGTATGGACTGGATGAGATCTGGTTTATGCCGTCCCATGTTCCGCCGCACAAAAAAGATCATCTTATCACGGATGGGGCGGAGCGTATCAGGATGCTGGAGCTTGCCACGGAATCAATTCCGTATTTTACGGTCTCTGATTTCGAGATGAGACGGGAAGGGAACACCTACACGGCACAGACTCTGGCACTCTTAAAAGAGGCGTATCCGGATATGGAGATCTATTTTATCATAGGGGCAGATTCCCTGTACCAGCTGGAATCCTGGTATCATCCGGAACAGGTGATGGCACAGGCTGTGCTTCTGGTATCCGGAAGAACCTACGAGGACGGTGGTGTGCCGCTTGAGGATAAGGTCGCTTACTTCAATGAGAAGTACAACGCGGACATCCGGATCCTTCATAATCCGAAGATCGACGTGGCATCCGCGGATATTCGGAAAAAAGCGGCAGAAGGCAGGGATATTTCAAAAGACATGCCGGCGGCCGTGGCGGAGTATATCAGGGAGACAGGCCTGTATCTGGCAAAATAGTCTGCCGGATATTCCGGTATCAGGACGGCGCCTCGGATGCGGGAAAAGAACATGCGGAAATCAGAAAGAAGATTCATTATGGATAGTCGTGTACCTGAAATCAGAAAACATTTAAAGAAAAAACTCGATGCGTACCGCTATGAGCATACGCTTGGCGTGGAGTTTACCTGCCAGGCACTTGCGATGCGATATGGGTACGATCTTGATAAAGCCGATCTTGCGGGACTCCTGCATGACTCGGCAAAGCGATTTGAGGATCCGGTCATGCTCCAGAAATGTCTGGATCGCAATATTCCGGTGACTGCTGAGGAAGAGAGGGATCCGTCCCTGCTTCACGCAAAACTCGGGGCATGGATGGCGGAACATAAATACGGGGTGGATGATCCGGAGATCATAAGCGCGATCACCTGCCATACAACGGGAAAGCCGGGCATGAGCCTGCTCGATAAGATCCTCTATGTGGCAGATTACATCGAACCGAGACGATCCAGGGCGGCCAATCTTACGGCGATGCGGAAGCTTGCGTTCATCGATCTTGACGAGGCGTGCCTCGAGATCATGGAGAGCATTCTCGTATATTTAAAAAATACGGGCTGCCAGATCGATCCGATGACAGAGGCGGCGTGTGAGGATATGCGCCGTGTCGTTTCGGAAAGGAAGAAAGAGACAGCCGGGGAGGCATCAGCCGTGACCGGAATAACCCATCAGGACAAGGAGGAACAATCAGTTGAATCAGTCAAAAGAAATGGTAAAACTTGCAGTCGAGGCTTTGGAAGAGAAAAAAGGCGAAGACGTAAAAATTATTGATATTGAGGGCGTTTCCGTGATTGCGGATTACTTCGTTCTCGCAAGCGCTTCCAATGCAAACCAGACACAGGCTTTAGTTGATAATGTAGAAGAAAAGCTTTTTAAAGCCGGTTATGAGTGTCATCAGAAAGAGGGAAGCATGAGCTCCACGTGGGTCCTCATGGATTACGGCGATGTGATCGTACACGTATTCTCCAAGGAAGACCGCCTTTTCTATGATTTAGAGAGGATCTGGAGAGACGGAAAGATTGTGGAGTCTGTGGACGAGCTGTAAAAAATTCCTTTTATATCACGAACAGAAAGGGAAAAACCTGCAAATGGTTTTTCCCTTTTATCGTGAATAAGAGATAAAAATGTGCGGGAACAGCGACCAGCGGGAGTGAAAAAGCCACGCCGCAGGCGTGTTCGACTGGACGCAAAAGCGACCAGTCCGGGGCTTGGGGTGGCCCCACACCCTCAGGGCAAAGTCCATTCATCAGGTCTTGCCTATGTTATCTGAATGCGCCTCAAAAAACAGTTTTTACATCTGTATTGTAATTCCAACAAGAAAGGATTCCTCACCGGGAACAAGATCGAGATCACCGCCATGGCCTTCAATGATTTTTCGGACAGAGG
>CAKRNI010000307.1 GCA_934370915.1 uncultured Lachnospiraceae bacterium | reverse complement strand
ATGGGTGACCGGCCGGCGACGATGGATCTGGGACTTGTGAATCTCTATACGGGAGTGCTGGAGATGATGAAGCTTGGAGCGGCGGCATCGTTTTTGCTGCCGGACCGACGGGGCGGCGGCGAGGCGGAGATTCTGGAGTCGGAGACAGTTCCGGCGGGAGTGCTGAACCCTGTGGAGCCGGTGATGATATCGAGAAAGCTCTGGGACGGTGATAAGATCATTATGGTCAGCGATGGGGTTCTGGAGGCCATGCCGGGAGTGGAAAAAGAGAGAGCATTCCGGGAATTCCTGGATGGACTCCCCGATGCGGGGGCGCAGGAGACGGCGGAGCTGATCCTGACGTTTGCGCTGTCCTTTGAGGGGGAGCCGAGAGATGATATGACGGTACTGGTGGGCGGAATCTATGGATGATATGAAGGTACTGAATAGTTACACTGGGACAATACAGAGAAGATAACGGAGAAGAAAATGGCAGAAAAGACGGAAGGAAAAGCGGATGCAGACAGAAGCCGGTTCCGGCAGAAGGTTCTTGGGTTTATGAGAAACAATCATATGACAGACCGGGGGGACGGCGTTCTGGCAGCGGTGTCAGGAGGCGCGGACTCGGTGTGCCTGCTTTTGCTTTTGAACAGGCTGGCAGCGGAACTTGAAATCAGAGTTTTTGCGTTTCATATGAACCATGGGATCCGCGGTGAGGAGGCGGACCGGGACGAGCAGTTTGTGGAAGAGTTATGTAAACAACTGGGGATCCCGCTTACCGTGGTGCATGAAAAGGTGGAGACATATGCGGAGGAACATGGCTTATCGGGGGAAGAGGCCGGGCGGATCCTGAGATACCGGCATCTTGAAGAGACCGCAGAGAGCTATCAATGCGCGAAGATCGCTGTCGCGCATCATGAGGACGATGACGCGGAGACTGTGCTTTTAAATCTCTTCCGCGGGAGCGGACTCGCGGGGCTTTCGGGGATCCGGCCGGTGCGGGGGAAGATCATCCGTCCTCTGTTATGTGTTTCCCGGAAGGAAATTGAGGAATACTTAAAAGGACAGGGATTCTCCTGGTGCGAAGATTCCACGAACAGGGAAAATGACTATACCCGTAATAAGATCCGAAATGAGCTTCTGCCCTGGGTGAAGGAGAACATCAATAGCCGGGCGGTGGAACATATTCTGGCAGTTTCGGAGCTTGCGGCACAGGCAGACGTGTATTTTGAGATGGAGGCAGAGAGAATTCTGGAAGAAAGCTGTTCAAAAAGAAGAGAAGAGGCAAAACAGCCGACTTCCCAAAATGCGGGGGAAGCAGATGGAAAAGAGTCTGGGACAGGTCAGGGCTCGAAAGTGGCAGAAAATGAGATGAAAATGTATACAAAAATCAGCACAAAGCTGTTCGATGCCCAGCCTGAGATCCTGAAAACCTATATTATCCGCCGCATGGTCTTAGATGCCGCGGGAAAAGCAAAGGATATTACGGAACGTCATATCCGCGCTGTCATGAAACTTACCGGTCCGGGCGGCGGACATACCGTAAACCTGCCCTACGGTCTTCAGGCGGTGCGGGGATATGAGACTCTTAAGATCGTGAAGGGACGGGAAAGCAGGAGCGCGGGGGAAAGCTCTGATCCCGGGCATAAATTGGAAAAGGAAGGCAGTTTTGGGAAAGAGATCAGACTCAGGACGGATCTGGATGAGACGTTTAGGGTTGGTTCGGCTTCCATCCGTCTCCGTGCCATTCCACGGAAAAAAGAACCGGAAATTCCGAAAAACCAGTATACGAAATGGTTTGACTATGATAAAATAAACGTTGGATTATCCATAAGATACAGACAAAATGGGGATTATCTCACACTTTCCGGCGGTGGAAAAAAGAAGCTCCGCAGATTCATGATCGATGAAAAGATCCCGGAAAACGAGCGGGACCGGATCCCGGTTCTTGCGGATGGAGACCATGTATTATGGGTGATCGGATACCGAATCAGTGATTATTATAAAATAACAGATGAGACTGAGCACATCCTGGAGGCGGAGGTGAACCTGCCTGATGGGGGAGAACAGCCGGAAGACGGCGGACAGGCAGGCATCTGGAATTGCAAAGGAGAAGACCATGGCTGATAAAATTCGTGTATTATTAAATGAAGAAGAAGTTGACAAGAGGATCAAAGAGGTCGCGGATCAGATCAATAAGGATTATGAGGGAAAAGAAGTTCACCTGATCTGTATCTTAAAGGGCGGCGTATTCTTTACCTGCGAGCTTGCAAAGCGCCTTACGGTTCCGGTAACATTGGACTTTATGTCCGTGTCCAGCTACGGCAGCGGCACAGAGTCTTCCGGTGTTGTAAAGATCATTAAAGATCTGGACCAGCCGCTTGAGGGAAAAAATGTCCTGATCGTGGAGGATATTATCGATTCCGGACGCACACTTGCGTACCTCATCGATATTTTACACAAGAG
>CAKRNI010000306.1 GCA_934370915.1 uncultured Lachnospiraceae bacterium | reverse complement strand
CGAGAGGAATGAAACAGTATGAAGAGTAAAAGTTCCTGGGCGCTGCTTCTCCTTCTGCTTTCCGG
This sequence comes from uncultured Lachnospiraceae bacterium, assembly GCA_934370915.1. Taxonomy (GTDB): domain Bacteria; phylum Bacillota; class Clostridia; order Lachnospirales; family Lachnospiraceae; genus Pilosibacter. Next base: position 2,382 of record CAKRNI010000306.1, on the reverse strand, counting down.
AATCGTTCTGGGAGGCTTTATCGGGGAGATGACAGCAAAGGTGCCGGGGCTTTCCTGGTTGAATTTTGGGGAATCCTTCGGGCTTAACGACCCGCTGATCTTAAACCTTGGGATCCTTGTGATCACATTCGGACTGAGCATCCGGATCACGATGGCGAGCATCATCGGTGTGATCATTGCAATTTTGATCTATCATTTCCTGTAGAAGACCATTTCTGCGGGGACATCTGCCGTATCGTGTACTTGGAGAGACCGGAAAGGCGGAATGTCAGTATGGAAAAGAAAAACGGAAAGACTATGAAGGGACTTCCGGTTTCGGAACGCCCTTATGAGAAGGTGCTGGAAAAGGGTCCGGCATCTCTCTCTGACGCGGAGCTTCTCTCCGTGATCCTTCGCTCCGGGACAAAAAATATACCGGTGCGGGATATGGCGGAGGAGATCTTAAATGCCGGAAATCCGCCGGGCCTCGCGGGACTTCTCCACGGAACCGTGGAGGATTACAAAGAGATCCGCGGCGTCGGTGTGGTGAAGGCGATCCAGCTCGCCTGTATCGGAGAACTCTCCGCCAGGATCTGGAAGGCGGCGGCATCGGAGAAGAGCATTGTCTTTGACGCACCGTCAAAGGTTGCAGCTTTCTACATGGAAGAGATGCGCCATCTGGAGCAGGAGAATTTGAAACTCCTGTTATTGAATACAAAAAACATTCTGTTGAGGGATATTACAGTCTCGAGAGGGACGGTGAACGCCTCCTGCGCGACACCGCGGGAGATCTTTATCGAGGCACTGCGATCCAGAGCCTGCGGGATTATTCTGCTCCACAATCATCCCAGCGGAGATCCGACACCCAGCAGGGAGGACTGCCTCTTTACAGAACGTGTCCGGGAAGCCGGGAGTCTCATGGGAATACCGCTTTTAGACCATATCGTTATCGGAGATAATTCCTATGTGAGCCTTAGAGAACGGGGAATTTTTGAAACATGAAAAACAATACGAAATATTTTCTATTTGGACTGTCGCTTCTCTGCGTGTGCATGATCGGAATCACGACGATCAAGGGAAGTATCTTAAACCCGCTGAGAACGGCGGTGGGCTATGTACTGGTGCCGATCCAGTCCGGTGTGAACCGGGTGGGCGGCGGCCTCTACAATGAACTGAGCAGTGTCGGAAAGTTAAAGACGGCGCTGGCGGAGAATGAGACTTTAAAGACGAGAGTAAATGAGCTGACGGAGGAGAATACGAGGCTTCGCTCGGAGCAGTTTGAATTGGAGCGCCTGAGAAGCCTCTATGAGCTGGACCAGGAGTACATGCAGTACCATAAGATCGGTGCCCGTATCATCGCGAAGGATTCCAGCTCCTGGTTTTCCGTATTCCGGATCGATAAAGGAGCGGATGACGGAATCAAGGAGGATATGAACGTTATCGCGGGCGGCGGTCTTGTGGGTATCGTCACGGATGTGGGAGCAAACTACGCGACGGTCCGCTCCATCATTGACGATTCCAGCCGTGTGAGTGCCATGGCACAGCAGTCCGGAGACTCCTGTATCGTGGCAGGCGATTTAAAACTCTTTAAAGAGGGACGCCTAAAGCTTTCCTACATGGAAAAGGATGATGATATCAAGGACGGTGACATGATCGTCACCTCCAATATCAGCGGGAAATTCCTGCCGGGGATCCTCGTGGGATACGCCACGGATATCACGGTAGATTACAATGACAACCTGACAAAATCAGGCTACCTGATCCCTGCCGCAAGATTTGACAGACTTCAGGAAGTTTTGGTTATTACAGACTTAAAGGATGCGGGGCCGGAGATCAATGAATAGTAATATGAAACGGGTCATCGTAAGTTTCGTTCTGGTGATCCTTGCATTTATCGTGCAGACGTGCATCTTTCCGCTGCTGCCGTTTTTGGCAGTTTACCCGAACCTCATGGTGATTCTGGTGTTTTCCTTTGGATTTATACGTGGAAGCGCCTGGGGCATGGGGTATGGGCTGCTTGCAGGACTCCTGATGGATCTTTCGTCGGGAGGTTCCCTTGGGTTTTACACGCTGGCCTTTATCTGGATGGGCTATGTGAACGGAATCTGCACGAAGTATTATTACGAGGACTATATTACGCTGCCGCTGGTGCTTTCAGCGCTGAACGAAGTGTTTTATAATTTCTATCTTTATGTATTCGGCTTCCTGGTGCGGGGAAGATTAAGCTTCGGATATTATTTTATCAATATTATCCTGCCGGAGACGATCTTCACCGTTGTGACAACACTGATCCTGTACCGGCTGTTCCTCTATATCAGCCGTAAACTGGAAGAGATGGAAAAAAGGAGAGACACAACGATTGTTTAACGATTTTTCTGAGATCCTGAAAGAGTTTTTGAAAAA
>CAKRNI010000305.1 GCA_934370915.1 uncultured Lachnospiraceae bacterium | reverse complement strand
AAAAATGTCCTGATCGTGGAGGATATTATCGATTCCGGACGCACACTTGCGTACCTCATCGATATTTTACACAAGAGAAATCCGAACTCCATCCACTTATGCACCCTGCTTGACAAGCCGGAGCGCCGCGTAAAGAAACAGGTGAAGGTTGATTACACCTGCTTTACGATCCCGGATGAGTTCGTTGTAGGCTATGGCCTCGATTATGACCAGAAATACCGCAACCTTCCGTTCATCGGCGTTGTGGAGCAGCAGTAAGGAGGCACCTCAAGTTGAAACAGAACCAGCAGTTCCGCGGAATCGGTCTCGTCCTGCTTGTGATCGCGCTTATCACGTTCGCGTCAAGCCTGACGAGCCAGGGGAGCTTATTCAGTCAGGAGATGACCCACCAGGAATTCATGGTGGCCGTGGAGAATAAGACCATCGAATCCGTAGACATCAATCAGAACCAGCAGCCGCCGACCGGAACCCTGGATATATTGCTGAAAAGCGGAGACCGGGCAGTTGTCGCAGTGTCCGATGTAAAAGAAGCAGAAAAACTTCTTCAGGAAAATTCTATCGATTATATTGTCGAGAATGTTCCTCAGGAGAATTACCTGATGTCCGTTATCATCCCGGTAGCGTTGAGCGCCGTGGTCATCATGTTCATGTTTATGTTCATGAACGCGAGACTCGGCGGGGGCGGCGGCGGAAATTCCAAGATGATGAATTTTGGAAAGAGCCGCGCGAAGATGAGCCGGACAAACTCCGTGAACTTCTCAAAGGTTGCAGGACTTGAGGAGGAAAAGGAAGAGCTCGAAGAGATTGTTGATTTCTTAAAGAATCCGAAGAAATATACGGATGTGGGCGCGAGAATCCCGAAGGGAGTGATCCTTGTGGGCCCTCCAGGAACCGGTAAAACACTTCTCGCGAAGGCAGTTGCCGGCGAGGCTGGCGTTCCATTCTTCTCCATCTCCGGATCAGATTTCGTTGAGATGTTCGTCGGTGTCGGCGCATCCCGTGTCCGCGACCTTTTCGAGGACGCAAAGAAGAACGCGCCGTGTATCGTCTTTATTGATGAGATCGATGCCGTTGCGAGACGCCGTGGTACCGGTATGGGCGGCGGACATGACGAGCGCGAGCAGACCTTAAACCAGCTTCTCGTTGAGATGGACGGTTTCGGCGTCAATGAAGGAATTATCGTTATGGCGGCGACAAACCGTGTAGATATCCTGGATCCGGCGATCTTAAGACCGGGCCGTTTCGACCGGAAGGTCGGAGTCGGAAAACCGGATATCCGCGGACGCGAGGAGATCTTAAAGGTCCACTCCAAGGAAAAGCCGCTGGGCGACGATGTAGATTTAACAAGAGTGGCACAGACCACAGCCGGATTTACCGGTGCGGATCTGGAAAATCTCTTAAACGAGGCGGCAATTCTCGCCGCAAAGCAGTCCCGCCGCTATATTCTTCAGGCTGATATCGATCAGGCATTCGTGAAGGTCGGAATCGGCGCGGAGAAGAAGAGCAGGGTGATCTCCGAGAAAGAGAAGAAGATCACGGCTTACCATGAGACGGGCCATGCGATCCTGTTCCATGAACTCCCGGATGTTGGTCCGGTCCACACGATCTCCATCATCCCGACCGGCATGGGCGCGGCAGGATACACGATGCCGCTTCCTGAGAAGGACGAGATGTTCAATACGAAGAACAAGATGCTGGAGACCATTATGGTTTCCCTTGGCGGACGGATCGCTGAGGAGATCATCTTCGGCGATGTGACTACCGGCGCCTCCCAGGATATCAAGCAGGCATCCGCGATTGCCCGGGCGATGGTGACCCAGTATGGTATGTCTGAGAAGCTCGGAATGATCAATTACGGCAGTGATGATGACGAGGTATTCATCGGAAGAGATCTTGCGCATACGAGATCCTACGGCGAGCGTGTTGCCTCCGATATCGACAGCGAGGTAAAGCGGATCATCGACGAGTGCTATGCGAAGGCGAAACAGATCATTCTGGCGCATGAGGACATTCTCCATAAGTGTTCTGCGCTGCTGATCGAGAAAGAGAAGATCGGTCAGGCGGAGTTTGACCGTTTATTTACAGGTGCTGAGGAAAAGTCTGCAGCAACAGAATAAATTTCTATGTCGGCGGTTCCCTGGGCAGCAGAAAAAGAAAGACTTAAAAAAGCTTTGACGGGTCATTTTGAGTAAAACTTTAGAAATTTAAGTAAATCGACGTTTGTGCAAAAGAAATATAGCCAAACGTCGATTTTTTGCTTGAAATGATAAAAATGCATAAAGGAAAATGAACCAGTGGCAAAATGAACAAAAAATTTTTTCATGTTTTTAAATGTTTGTGCACACTTATCCGGATTCCTATGCTATATTACTACACGTAACCCCCCAATACATTATATAGTTTTTGCTATACCCCATAAGAGACATAATACCTTTTCCGGAAGAAGGCCAGT
>CAKRNI010000304.1 GCA_934370915.1 uncultured Lachnospiraceae bacterium | reverse complement strand
ATATCAATAATATATCTTGCAAATCGATAATTTCAAATATATAATAATTATGCTGTTATAACATGAATATTATAATGGAACAAAAATGCCATAAATGAGCGAAAAATTAATACAAAATTAACACTGTGATTAAGTGGTGACAGGAAAGAGGGGGAGCAATATGGAGATCCAGCAGTTTCGGTATTTTGTGACGGCGGCGAGGTATGAAAACCTGACGAAGGCGGCGGATGAGCTGCATATTGCCCAGCCAGCCCTGTCCCAGTCCATCAAGCGTCTGGAGACGGAGCTGGGCGTGAACCTGTTTGATCGTAAAAATCACCGGATCGAGCTGAATGAACAGGGAAAGCTCTTAAAAAAACGTCTGATCCCGCTTCTGGAATCCATTGATAATCTAAAGGATGAACTTTGGGAGTCTGTTTATTCATCGGAGCGCACGATCTACGTAAATTTTCTGTCCGCGTCGAACCTGATCACGAACAGTATTATTTCCTACCGGGCATTAAAACCGGATGTTCAGTTCCAGGTATCCCAGCTTGAGATGACGGAGAACTGCGATATCAATATTGAATCGAGGATCGCTGTGTCTGTGACAGCGCCTCATCCGCAGGAACTGCCGGAAGGGATTGTCCGGAGAGAGTATCTGAGAGAGGAAATTTTTCTGGCGGTACCGCCGGATTCAAAGTTTGCGAAACATAAGACCGTCGATCTGCGGGAAGTGAAGGAAGAAAACTTCATCCGTCTCGGAAACGGCTGGCAGCTCCGTGGGATCTGCGATGATTTCTGCCGGAGAGCCGGGATCCGTCCTCAGGCGGTGTTCGAGAGCAACAGTCCGGAGTCAGTGCGAAACCTGATCGCGGCAGGGCTTGGAATCGGCTTCTGGCCGGAGAAAGCCTGGGGCGGAAAGCCGGGCCACGGTGTTGTCCTGATTCCGATCCGCTATCCGAACTGCAGACGGGATCTTGTCGTCACGGTGTTTGAGCAGGCGAGAAATAAGCCGGTGGTGGATGAATTCGTGAATTACTTTTGCAGGTATTTTGAGAAAGAACCCTCTGAAATCGTGGATGTGGAGGTGTAAAAGGATAGCGGGCAGTTAAGAAGCGGTGCTGATCGAAATCGAGAAAAATGAAAGGGAATGAAGTCGGAAACAGGACAGGATCTTGAACGGATCCTGTCCTGTATTGATTTATTATTCTGCTGTCAGGAATTCTTTTGCGACGTAGGCTTCCTGTCCGTTGTATTTGATAACGGCCCAGGTGTCATCATGATCGCGGAGATATTCAACGGATGCGCCCGGATCGAGCTTTCCGATGCGGTCAGCTTCGGTAGACGGCTCCTTGCGGACGTTCAAGGTCGTTGTTGTCTTGTAAGCGGAGCCGGAGGAAGTTGTTTCTGCCTCGGTCTCGGCTGCGGTCGTCTCAACCGCCTCGGTGGTGATCACCGGCGCGGAAGTTTCCTCAGTCGCCGGTTTCTTAGGAGTGAGGACGCGGATCAGGATGATCAGGATGATCACGAGAACGATTGGAACCACAAATTTTAAGAGATCAGCCGGCTGCATGCCGCTTCCGGACGATCTTGAACCGGCACTGCGGTTTCTGGACTGCTGGGGACGGCTGCCGGAGGGGCGCCTTCCGCGGGGGGCTTTCCCGCTGTCTGCAAAGGAGTAGATCTCCTGTGAGAGGACGTGGTAGGCCTGATTTGCGTTGTAGGCACCGTTATCGCCGCCCTTCGCCGCCTTCGTACCGATCTCGTAGATCTGCAGATAGTGTTCGGCGGTGGATTTTGAGATCCAGCCGTTGGTGTAGAGTTCACGGATCATAGAATCCATAGAGCTTTCCATGATTCCCGCCTGATCACACTGGAGTTTTACCATATACTCCACAGTCTGCTTTGCTTTGATCATGGACTGGTTGTATTGTTTCTGTCCCATGAGACGCTCGGTCTCCTGAACATTCTGACGGATCTTATCCCATCCGTTAGGGATGTCGCTTCTTGCCATATAAATCCCTCCGTTTTATGTATTTTAACGGCGCGTGAAGGTGAAAATCCGGTGCCGGTGAAGGTGCCGGATACTCACAGATGCCGTTTCCTTCTATGTAATGCTGTGCGCCTGATAAACGATCGCAGACACGAAAAGAGCGATTTTGTCAGCCATTATCTTTATTATACTGGAACAGTAGGAAAATTGCACGAAAAATTTTTGAACAATTTAAGAATTTTCTGTTTCCAAAGGATGTATTGAAAGAATAATTCTGCGCGTCACAGTTACCTTGCAAAATAAGGCTTTCAATGATAAAATGAGACACAAGCAATATCAGGAGGAAATACATTATGAGATTACGCCATATCAAAGGCGCTGAAGAAGAGATTGCTGAGAGCCCCTATGTGGTTCAGGATCCGCAGTCACTGAAGGGAAGATGGCATGAATTCTTCGGAAACGATAACCCGATCCGCATTGAAGTCGGAAT
>CAKRNI010000303.1 GCA_934370915.1 uncultured Lachnospiraceae bacterium | reverse complement strand
ACACAATCAGCGGAAAAAATATCAACATTACACCAGGCTTAAAAGATGCCGTGGAAAGTAAATTAGGAAAACTGGAGTGCTATTTTTCTCCTGATACGGAAGTACAGGTAACATTAAGCGTAGAGAAAGGACGTCAGAAAATAGAAGTTACGATTCCTGTGAAAGGCAGCATTATCCGTGCAGAGCAGGATTCCAACGATATGTATGTATCTGTTGATCTCGTGGAAGAAATTATCGAGCGTCAGGTCAAGAAATATAAGACAAAAATCATCAGCAAGAAGCAGAACGCCTTAGCCTTCAACGAAGCTTTCCTTCAGGAAGAGGCTGAACCGGAAGAGACCGTCAATATCGTAAAGACAAAACGCTTTGCGATGAAACCGATGGATGCCGAAGAGGCGTGTGTACAGATGGAACTTTTAGGACACAACTTCTTTATGTTCCTCAACGCTGATACCAACGAAGTCAACGTTGTTTATAAGAGAAAAGGAAACTCCTACGGACTCATTGAGCCGGAGTTCTAAAATCTTCTGAAAATTAATAAGTATGAATATCCGGGTGGCAGCGTTGATGTGGGAAAACGCACAGCGACCGTATCACCCGGTAACTAAATAGAGGCGGTATCTGATCCGAGATCAGGTACCGCCTCTTTCAGGTGGTGAGTAATAGCAAACTCGTCTCAGTGGGAGTCAGGTCTCTGCCCGGCAAGCCTCAGCTATTCTTCTTCGCACAGGCTGCACAGGCCTCACAGGCACTCTTTGCAGCTGCCATACCGCCCAGAGAGGTTTCCCTGAGCTCTGACGGGATCGAACGTCCCACCGCGTACATCACGCCGATGGTCTCATCGATCGGTGTGATGCTCCTGATCCCTGCCAGGGAAAGCTCTGCGGATATCAGGGCATTGGAGGCCCCCATCGCGTTCCGGTTCTGACATGGATTTTCCACGAGGCCGCCGATGGGATCACAGACGAGCCCCAGAATATTCACGATCGCAAAGGACGCAGCGTCAAGGCACTGGGTCGGTGTACCGCCGAAAAGTTCCACTGCCGCAGATGCTGCCATGGCGCTTGCCGCGCCCACTTCCGCCTGGCATCCGCCTTCCGCTCCCGCTGTCGTGGCGTTTCTCGTGATCAGATAGCCCACCGCCGCCGCATTGAATAACGCCTGACAGATCTCCTCGTCCGTGAATCCGTAATTTTCCTGCAGGGAACAGCAGACTCCCGGGATCACTCCCGAAGATCCGGCCGTCGGAGCCGCAACGATAAGTCCCATGGAGGCGTTGACTTCAAGAACACCAACCGCGTAGGCGATGGCCTTAGATACCACATCCCCGCAGAGATTCTTCTTATTTTCCCGCAGCGCATGGAGCTTTCTGCTCTCTCCCCCGATCATACCGCCCATGCTGACGATATTTTCCTTTAACGGTTTTTTCGTCGATGCCTGCATGATAGACCAGGCTTTTTTCATTTTTTCCTTTGTCTTCTCCGGATCCTGCTCTAAAAATGTTGTCTCACGCTCAAACATAGCCTCGGAGATCTTTTTGTGTTCCTTTTCGCAGTACTCTAAAAGCTCTGCACCATTCGTAAAATTCATCGCTTCTCCTCCCCTCAGTCCAGATTGATCGCCGGTACCAGAAGTACGTTTTTTACAGCCTCAAAGCCTTTCAGGGCATCGACCACCTGAACGGAGACCATCGTATCTACTTCGATGATCGCGTAGGCCATTTTGCCCTTGCTCTCGCGGTAGAGGCGCAGAGAACCGATATTTAAGTCGTACGCGCTTAAGACCGCTGTAACAAACGCCAGTGTACCCTTTTTGTCGATATGCTGCACAACGATCGTGCTGTAATTTCCGGTGAGATCCACATCAACGCCGTTCAGCCGTGTGATCACCGCGTTTCCGCCGCCGATGGATTTTCCTCTTAAGGACATCTCGTTTCCCTTTCCGTCCTTCACATAGATATCCACGGTATTCGGATAGATCTCCTTATCCGTAAAGTTTTCCTCAAAGGAAAATTCAAGTCCTGCCGCTTTCGCATACTCAAAAGAGTCACGGATCCTCTCATCGTCCGGATGGTATCCAAGAATTCCACCGACTAATGCGCGGTCAGTTCCGTGTCCATGGTAGGTTCGGGCGAACGATCCGTAAAGGACAAAGCGCACAGCCACCGGCTGATCCACCATTTTTCCGGCAATAAAAGCGATCCTTAACGCCCCCGCCGTGTGGGAGCTTGACGGTCCGATCATGTTTGGTCCCAGAATATCGAACGTTCCGATCTCATTCATATGTGTTTCCTCGCTTTTTTTCAATTTATCAGGCCATTACATATCCTGCTGCCGGAAAGCCCCATCTGAGCTTTCCGTATACTCTGCTATCTCCTATTATACACAATAAGGAGCTGTTTTTCTACAGCTCCTTATTGTGTCTTTACTTGTTTTGTCGTTACATGCCCTTGCCGAATTGAAATATTCAGTCTCAGTCTAAGAATGTAACCGCCTTCGCCGGA
>CAKRNI010000302.1 GCA_934370915.1 uncultured Lachnospiraceae bacterium | reverse complement strand
AGCCGTCCGGCTCGGAAAAAATCCCGAAATTCCATAAAAGAATGTGCCTTGGCACATTCTCGCGCCTCGCGCGGTCGTTTGCGACAGTCTACATCTTCGCGCGAGTGCGCATCTTTGGCACGTCAGTGCCTTTCTATGTAATATGGAATTTCTCGGAATTTCCTGTTACATAAAAAGCGTCCGCACATGATCACCTTTCGACCATATGCGGACGCTTTTTCCGACCTCATTTCGGCTATTTTCCACACTTTTTCCGATCTATTTCCAGCCATTCTCTACATTCCTGCCCTCAGTCCCTCTCCCTTGAACCACCAACACACAATCCAGAGAATTTTCAAGATAGAGCGCGATTTCAAAATTTCTTTGCTCCCTCCAACACACAGCACCGGTGAGTCTTCGGGCACGGACGCTTTGTGCAGGGAGCCTGGCTTCCTCTTAACTCGCAGGAGAATGCGTTGGAGGGCAGGCGGCACTTGTCTGAGCGTCAGCGAGTTGTGCCGACTGTTCTCCGCCCTTAGCATTCTTCTGCAAGCTTAGAGGAACCACTCCCGAACCCCTGCGTCCGCGCCCGAAGACTCACCGGCGCGTACCTCTATCCAATCTATTTTCCACAAACAGCAAGGATTTCCTCGCATATCTCTTCGGATGTCTTCCCATCCGTAGCCACCCTCACATCAGCCGCCGCCTCATACTTCGGCCTGCGCTTCTCCATCAGCTCTTCAATATACCCAACATTCATATTCCCATTCAGTACCGGTCTCTCCGTACTGTCTTTCACACGCTCATAGATCGTCCCCGGCTCTGCCGTGAGAAGCACGATCTTCCCAGACTCCTTCATAAGCCGTACATTCTCCTCCTTCAGGACAGCACCGCCCCCACAGGAGATCACCGCCGGTTCCACTCCCGCAAAGCTTTTGATCAACTCCGTCTCCAGCTTCCTGAAATACGGTTCTCCCTTCTCCTTAAAGATATCCGCGATCGCCATTCCCTCATTCTCCACGATCATCTGATCCATCTCCACCTGCCTCGCTCCGGTCATCTCCGCCAGACACGCTGCGTTTGTACTCTTCCCGCAGCCCATAAATCCGATCAGAAAAATATGTTCCTTCAATCCCGCCATAATCTAAATTCTCCTTTTCGTACTAATAGTCTCTCGAAATCTCTAACAGTTTTCTTCCCACACCCAAAATACTTTTCCACTTTCATGCGTCATTTAGTGCAAGTATATCAGATTTTAACATACTCTGCAATCAGAGAACCTTCGCATCCCTGATCTATTCCGATTTTAACCCTCTGTTTTTTAATCTTTCTATTTTTTAATCTTTCTGTTTTCTCCATTTTCACACTTTAAAATCATAAATTTTCTTTTGCATTTTCTTTCCTGCACTGTTATAATAAGGCAAGAAAAATCACTCCCCGGAGGTACACATAAAATGGAAAACATCACATCCGCAGCTTCACCGATCACCGGACACACCGGTCTTATCTGTCTGCTCGGCAGCCCCTGCGCCCACAGCGTCTCCCCGATGATGCACAACGCATCCTTTGAGGCTCTTGGGCTCGACTACCGCTACCTCGCATTTGATGTCAATGAAAAGACTCTTCCCACCGCAGTTGCCGGTTTAAAGGTTCTCGGTGCCCGCGGCTTCAACCTGACCATGCCGGATAAAAATCTCATGGTCTCCCTCTGCGACGAACTCTCCACCGCTGCCCGGATCATCGGCGCTGTCAACACGGTCGTAAACGAAAATGGACGTCTCGTCGGCCATAACACCGACGGCATCGGCTACATGCAGTCCGTGAAAGACGCCGGTTATGATATCATCGGCAAAAAGATGACACTGCTCGGTGCCGGAGGAGCTGCCACAGCAATTCTGGTACAGGCTGCCCTCGACGGTTTAAAGGAAATCTCCGTCTTCGTGAGACCCACCAGCCGCTTCTATGACCGTCTGGTACATACCGTCGATGAACTCACAGAGATCACTGACTGCAGGATCAGGATCTGTGACTTCTCCGACGCGGATCTCTTAAAGAAAGAACTCGCAGACAGCGCTATCCTCACAAACGGAACCTCCGTCGGCATGGCTCCCCACGAGGACACCTGCCCGATCCCGGAAGACCTGACTTTTCCGAAAGACCTCATCGTCTCCGATATCATCTACAATCCGCGTGAGACAAAGCTCCTCACCATGGCTAAAAATCAGGGCAACCCGTTCTTCAACGGATCCTATATGCTCCTCTACCAGGGTGCCGAGGCCTTCCGTCTCTGGACCGGAATGGAGATGCCAGTGGAGAAGATCAAGAAGGAATTTTTCTCTGATCCTTTTTATTCAAAAAGCAACTTAGATCACTTACGCCGTGTCATTGCTGATTTAAACGCCGGAAACGGTATTTCACATGAGTTAATCACTGACGAAAAATAAATACTCTACTTTTAAAGTTTCTATTTACACATGACCTCCAGAACCTGCCACCGACAGTTTTCTCTGGATGCATGGCATCAAAAAAGGA
>CAKRNI010000301.1 GCA_934370915.1 uncultured Lachnospiraceae bacterium | reverse complement strand
CACCATAACTGGCGAGTAATGATAATAGGAGGTGCAATATGTACGCGATTATTGCAACTGGCGGTAAGCAGTATAGAGTAGCCGAGGGCGACAGCATCAAGATCGAGAGAATCGACGCAGAGGTTGGTTCTGCAGTAACTTTTGATCAGGTTCTTGCTGTTAACAACGGAGAGCTTACAATCGGATGCCCGACCGTTGAGGGTGCAACAGTATCTGCAACAGTAGAGAAAGTTGGCAAGGGCAAAAAAGTTATCGTTTACAAGTATAAGCGTAAATCTGGCTACCATAAGAAAAATGGCCACAGACAGCTTTATACTCAGGTTAAGATTGAAAAGATCAATGCTTAATTAAGATTATGATTCAGGTAAATATCCTGCGTGACAGGAACGAAGTAGTAAAGGGAATCGATATCAATGGTCATGCTGGCTATGCAGAATACGGACAGGACGTGATTTGTGCTGCTGTTTCTGCACTGGCTCTCAACATGGCAAACTCCGTTGAAACATTTACGGACGACCACTTCGAAGGAAGTGTGGGGGAAGACGGCGGAAGCTTTTCTTTTTCCTTCCCGGACAAAATAAGTTCTGAGTCGCAGCTCCTCATGAAATCCCTGATTCTCGGACTCGAAAATATCCGGGATGAATATGGAGCAGAATATATCAAATTTCGATTCAGGGAGGTGTAACGATATGTTTAAGATGAACCTTCAGTTATTTGCTCATAAGAAAGGTGTTGGTTCCACAAAGAACGGACGTGATTCTGAGTCCAAACGCCTTGGAGCTAAGAGAGCAGACGGACAGTTCGTATTAGCTGGCAACATCCTTTACAGACAGCGCGGAACAAAGATTCACCCGGGTCTCAACGTAGGCATCGGCGGTGATGATACTTTATTCGCTAAAGTTGACGGTGTTGTTAAGTTTGAGAGAAAGGGCAGAGACAAGAAACAGGTTTCTGTATATCCTCAGGCAATCAACGAATAATAACGATGAGCTCCATACTGGATGGTATGGAGCTTTTTTAAGATTTATGTGTAACAGTGAGACTTTGGATTCATGAAAAGAATAAGAAGCGGCACTGTTATATTTTTTAATTTTATTGAGAGGACGGTTTTCCATGTTTACAGACAGTGCAAAAGTATATATCAGATCAGGAAACGGCGGAAACGGGCATGTGAGCTTCCGGCGCGAACTGTATGTTCCGAATGGAGGACCTGACGGCGGTGACGGCGGAAGAGGCGGAGACATCATCTTTGAAGTGGATGATGGACTGAACACGCTTGTGGATTTCCGTCATGTAAGAAAGTATGCGGCCGAAAATGGCGAAGAGGGCGGAAAACGCCGCTGCCATGGCGCTGACGGAAAGGACCTGATCGTCAGGGTCCCGGAAGGTACTGTCGTTAAGGACCTGGAAACCGGTAAGGTTATCACAGACATGTCCGGCGAAAACCGCCGGGAAGTGATCTTAAAGGGCGGTAAAGGCGGTCTTGGAAACATGCATTTTGCGACAGCAACCATGCAGGTACCGAAATATGCCCAGCCGGGACAGCCGGGGCAGGAGCTCTGGGTACAGTTAGAGCTGAAGGTGATCGCGGATGTAGGACTCGTAGGATTCCCGAACGTCGGAAAATCCACCCTGTTATCCCGTGTTTCCAACGCAAGACCGAAGATCGCGAACTATCATTTCACGACTTTGAACCCGCATCTCGGCGTAGTTAATTTAGGTGACGGCAACAGCTTTGTAATGGCGGATATCCCTGGCCTTATTGAGGGTGCGTCTGAGGGAGCCGGCCTTGGACATGAGTTTCTTCGTCATATCGAGCGCACGAAAGTCCTGCTTCATGTGGTAGACGCAGCTTCCGTTGAGGGACGTGACCCGATCGAGGATGTCCATGCGATCATGGACGAGCTTTCCGCTTATAATCCGGAGCTCTTAAAGCTGCCGCAGGCTATTGCAGCAAATAAGCTGGATGCAGTTTATGATGAGGGGGCGGATCCGCTCGCAGACTTAAAGAAAGAGTTCGAGCCGATGGGAATTCCGGTATTTGGAATTTCTGCTGTCAGCGGTGAGGGCGTAAATGATCTTCTCTACTATCTCTATGATGTGATCAGAAAGACAGACCGTACGCCGAAGATCTTTGAGAAAGAATTCGAGATCGAGTATGTGGGTGACCGTTCGCTTCCTTATACTGTTGAGAAGGATGAAGAGGGCATCTATGTGGTTGAGGGACCGAGAATCGAGAAGATGCTTGGTTACACGAACCTTGATTCTGAGAAGGGCTTTGATTTCTTCCAGAAATTCTTAAAGCAGTCCGGAATCCTTGCCGATCTTGAAAAGGCGGGAATTCAGGAAGGCGATACGGTCCGCATGTACGGACTCGTATTTGACTACTATAAATAATGCATCGGATCTCCTCCGGGCGTCTGTATGAATGCCCGGAGACCATGCTTTTCCATATATGAAAAGGAGTTACTATGACCAGCAAACAGCGTTCCTATTTAAAGGGACTTGCAATGACAATGG
>CAKRNI010000300.1 GCA_934370915.1 uncultured Lachnospiraceae bacterium | reverse complement strand
TTTTATGAATGAACAGGACTATCAGCTTTTGATCGATCTCTATGAAACGAAAAATATCACAAAGGTCGCTGACCAGCATTTTCTGACTCAGCCCGCTCTCACAAAGCGCCTGCGCCGCATTGAGGAGGAACTCGGTTCCGTCCTTCTCGTCCGTTCCCGGAAGGGCGTAGTCTTCAACTCTGTGGGGGAATCCGTTATCTCCTACTGCCGTCAGATGTGCGAGATGAATGAGCAGCTCCGAAATTCTATTAATGCATCCAAGGGAATTGTCGGAGGTTCTCTCTCCATCGGCACATCCATCAACTACTGCCGCTACCGTCTTCCGAGTGTCATGCGGACTTACACGGAAAAATATCCAATGGTCGATATCAGCATCTCCACCGGCCACAGTCAGACGCTGTTCCGGCAGCTCTCGGAGGGAAAATTCCCCATTGCGATCCTCCGCGGAGAATATCCCTGGGAGGAAGGACGGATCCTTCTCTCCTCTGAACCGGTCTGTTTCGTCTGCAGCAGGGAGAACGCTGACCGGAATCCTGCGGAATATCCCTATATCAGCCACCGTACAGACCCTGACGAAGAAAGGCGTTTAAACCAGTGGGCTCAGGAACACGGACTGAATATCCAGAATTCCCGAATGATCCTTGATGATATCAACAGCTGCCGTGAGATGGCCGCCGCCGGACTTGGATGGACCACACTTCCCAGCATCTGTCTCGGAGATTTCCCCGGAAAAGTCGTTCCTCTGTTTTTAAAGGACGGAACACCCCTGCGCCGAAACACCTACCTCCTCTACCATACAGAAAGCTACGAGCTTCTGCAGGTTCAGAAGTTTCTGGAGACCATCGAACAGTATGAGCGAAATACCGGAATTCTGGCTTTTTCAGATGCCCCTGCATTGTTCTGAGCACCCGGCTTTTTACTGCATGTCATCCTGCTAAGCTTTATGCCCTGTATTTTTTCTCAAGGAACTCTCTTCCAACCTGTGGGAACATCGCATAAGTGAGGATGTCCTCCTCTATTCTCGCGATATCTCTGCACTCCTCGCAGATCTTCTCATATCCCGCCGGGATCAGATCTGCAGGACGGCAGGTGATCGGCTGTTTGTCATCGCCGAGAATGCGTTTCTTTAACTCCTCGCTTACCGGACCCGGAGCTTTTCCATACTTGCCTTCCACGTATGCGGTCACTTCCTTCGGGATCATCTGATACCGTTTTCCGGAGATCACATTGATGGTTGCCTGTGCGCCGCACATCTGGGAGAACGGAGTTCCAAGCGGTGGATATCCGAGATCCGCGCGGACCTTTACTACTTCTTCCAGAACTTCCGGAAGTCTCTCCGGTGCTTTCATCTGCGCCAGCTGGAACTCAAGATTGGAACGCATTCCGCCAGGAATCTGATGGCGGACAACATTGATGTCCACACCCTGAAGCTTTGATTCGAATTCCTTATATTTCTTTCTGATCTCTTTTAAGTACGCGTTGATCGGTGCCAGCTTCGCGTAATCAAGGCCGGTGTCACGGGGTGTTCCCTTTAACACCGCGATGATGCTCTCTGCTGCCGGATGGCTTGTTCCAAGAGCGAACGCGGAGACATCCACGTCAAGCACGTCAGCTCCCGCTCTCGCGACCTCCCAGTATGTGATCTCAGTCATACCGCCGGTACAGTGGGAATGATAGTGTACCGGGACATTTACGACTTTCTTAACAGCCGCCACAGTCTTCGCAGCGGTCGTCGGATCGATCATGCCGCCCATGTCTTCCAGATGGACTGCTGTCGCACCGATGTTCACATAGTCTTTCGCGGTCTGTACGAAGGACTCCACGGTGTGGACCGGACTGGAGGTAAACTGAATGTTGCCTTCCACGCGCTTTCCGGCTTTCAGCGCTGCCTTAGCGGCACACGCGCAGTTTCTGATGTCATTTAAGCCGTCGAAGATCAGGAAAACATCCATTCCGTCCTCTGCTGCCTTTGTCACAAACTTTTCAACCACATCATCCGGATAAGGAGTGTATCCTAAAAGATTCTGACCACGAAGCAGCATACGCAGCGGTGTTTTTTTACAGACCCTCTTGAACGCCTTCAGGCGCTCCCACGGATCCTCATTCAGATACCGGATGCAGGAATCAAATGTCGCACCTCCCCACATCTCGATGCTCTCATATCCGAAATTATCCATCTGCTCTAAGATCGGAAGCATGTCCTCCGTTCTCATTCTCGTTGCGATCACAGACTGCTGGCCATCGCGGAAATCCACGGACGCAAGCTTCACCGGTCCGTATTTTTCTGTTCCATCCCATGTTCCGGGACGTTCTGCTGTCTTAGCTTTGTTCCAGAATCCCATTCTCTTGATCCTTTCTTATATGTATGATTGTAATTGTTCCGTCGGTCTGCACGCTTATGGCATTGACCGAAAATTCTTCATGTCAGTTTTCTTCAAACTGTCATTCTCTTTCTTCTTGAGTTCATCTTAACATCTTATTTCCATAAAGTAAAATTTCGTATTATTATTACAATTCATAATATTATTTCATGAT
>CAKRNI010000299.1 GCA_934370915.1 uncultured Lachnospiraceae bacterium | reverse complement strand
AATTCTTCAAATAATTCCACCGGCACATACGCCTTCACATGGATCCCGTCATCCTGATACTCCTCCGAAAGAAGCTGTCCGCTCTTCCGGATCGTCTGGATCCGTCCGGCATCCCTGTAAGCGAATACCTTCTCAAAGTAGATCCTGCGGTTTCTTAAGATCACGGCAAACAGATCGAGCAGTTCCCCGATGCCCTCTCCTGTCTTTGCCGACAATTTTACCTTATAGTCCGCGGACATGTCCCGGCACGCAGTGTCCGCATCCGGGCGGTCCACCTTGTTGAATACCGTGATGATCTCCTTGTCCTTAATGTCCAGACGACGCAGGGTCTCGTAGACCACATGCATCTGCATGTCCATCTGCGGGTTTGAGCAATCCACCACATGGAGGATCACATCGCAGTAGCGCGCCTCCTCCAGAGTACTCTTAAAAGCCTCCACCAGATGATGCGGAAGTTTCCGGATAAATCCTACGGTATCCGTCAGGAGGACCTTTTCACCTCCCGGAAGCGTCAATGCCCTTGTCGTCGGATCCAGAGTCGCGAAGAGCTTATCCTCCGCCAGGATTCCGGCACCCGTAAGCTTATTTAAGAGCGTGGATTTTCCGGCATTCGTATAGCCCACGATGGCCGCCGTCAGTGTTCCGCTCTGCTCTCTCTGTTTCCGCACCACATCCCTGTGGCGCTCCACATCCTGGAGTTCCGATTTTAACTGGCTGATCCGCTCATGGATCCGTCTTCTGTCCACCTCAAGCTTCGTCTCGCCGGGTCCCCTCGTACCGATTCCGCCGCCGAGTCTCGACAGGGAATTCCTGAGTCCCACAAGGCGGACGGCGCGGTATCGGAGCTGTGCAAGTTCCACCTGGATCTTTCCTTCTCTTGTCTTTGCACGGGCGGCAAAGATATCGAGAATGATCATCGTACGGTCCATGACCTTTGTGTCCAGAGCATCCTCTAAGTTTTTCAGCTGTGCCGGGGAGAGCTCATCGTCGCAGACAACCCCCGTGGCACCGGTCTCCCAGACCATCTCCTTCAGCTCCTGGATCTTACCTTTTCCGAGGTATGTTCCCGGATGGATATTTTCCCGGTTCTGGATCACGACTCCCACGGTCTCAGCCCCCGCGGTCTTTACAAGTTCCCGAAGCTCCTCCACGGACTCCTCCGTGTCATCGGAGGCGTTCGTGCTGGCGGCAAACAGGATGACCCGCTCCTGCTGCTCACCGATCTCTATCAATTCTGCCATTCTTTCTCCTATCTTGTCACGAGAAACGCGATCTCATGGTCCGCCTTCTCGTCCTGTCCATACTGCTCCTCGTAGCTTCGGAACAGCTCCAGCGCCTTCTCATACTGGCCCAGGTACTCATAACACACGGCCTGGTTGAAGGCGATCTCTTTCTTTGCCCGGTCATCAGAGAGGGCAAGTCCCGCCTCCGCGTGCTGCAGCGCTTCCTCATAATTGCCTTTTTCCATCGCAGCCATCATCCAGCGGTTGTAAACCTCCGTGCTGGAAAAGCCCTCATCCACGAGAGTCTGGTAGAGCTCATCCGCCTTCTCCTCGTCTCCGGCAGTCATATATGCCGCCCCCAGGGCTTCCATCGCCTCTGCGTAGCCTGTAACCTCATGTTTCGCATCCGCGCTCTTACCGGACTCCAGGCGGTTCTCAGCACCATCCTGATCCCCGGAATTCGCGAGGCTCACCGCGCCGAGGTAGTAATACTCGGCTCTCGGCTTATCCACCTTCGCCAGGGTATCATAAGTATACGCCGCGGCACCATAGTCCCCCAGCATAAATTCTGCCTCACCGCGGTACTTTAATACATCGATCTCAAAAGAGGTCACCCGCGTTGTCTGGTCGATCAGGCTGTCAAACTCCGCGACAGCCCCCTCGTAATCACCGCTTTCCATGAGGGCGATGCCGTTCTCCCTGCTCTCCTTCATCTCACTGGTCACATGGCTGCAGCCGGTGAGGAGGAGCAGCGTACCGGATAGAAATAACGCTGATACAATGCTCTTTTTTATTTTGCTTATTTTTCTTGTTTTTATATATTGTTTATACATTTCAAATTTCACATTTTACGCACGCGTCGTGCTTCCGAATCCACCATTTCTCACCTCATCGGCCTCATCATCCACCGTAATTCCGTACTCCACGAAAATCCCCTGGGAGAAACCTGTTCCTGCTTCCACTTCCACGGTCTTTCCCTCGCGGCTGTCATTGGTGAGCTTCACTTGGATATGGCCCTCGTTGTCAGATCCGTAGTAGTCGCTGTCGATGATCCCGACCGTATTGTTTAACTGCAGACGGAACTTAAATCCAAGTCCGCTTCTCGGATAGAGCTTTAATACCCAGCCGTCATCGATCCGGGCGCGGATCCCTGTGAGGATCTTTGTCATCTCCCCGGCTTTCAGTGTAAACGCTGCCGGTGCGAAGAAATCATATCCGGCGGAGCCTGCTGTGGCACGCTTCGGAAGTCTGATCCCATCGTAGATCTCCCTGATCACTTCTTCTGTATCCTGCGGGTGTTCCCCCTGCCAGTCTTT
>CAKRNI010000298.1 GCA_934370915.1 uncultured Lachnospiraceae bacterium | reverse complement strand
TCCCTGATCGGAAGCTTCTTAAAGTCATCATTTTCATGCCCGGTGACCTCCATGGCCCGTCTCGCCAGGGCAACCGGATAGATATGGGTGTGAATGTCAATGATCCTGCAATTCATCCTTTGTTCATCCTGTCTTTCCTCCATGCGCCGTTTTCAGCTTCATGTTCCTGATTTTTTGTAAATGCTGTCAGAACTTCTTCCCACAGCACTTTATGAGCATCTATTTCTCTGCGATCCAGCACCATTTTACCATGCAGACTGTACGATTTGCAATATACAAGTAACTACAAACGGCCTGACCTCATTTCTGAAGCCAGACCGCTTTCATACGCTCTATCACGTAAACTCTTAACAGCAAAGATCCACAATCACCTGTGCAAAAATCTTCGCACTCATTGTGAGCTCGTCAACCACTGCGAACTCGTCCGGACCGTGCATGTGGTTCTCGGTCTCCGGAAGGGCAGCGCCGAAGGCAACACCGTTCTTTAAATTGTGGACATAGGTTCCGCCGCCGATGGCGATGCACTCGCCCTTTCGACCAGAATACTTTTCATATGCGGAGAGCAGAGTCTTCACAAAATCAGAATCTGCCGGTACATGGTGCGGTGGTTTCATTTCTTCTGTATTGAAGGAGATTCCATCTGCTTCCATTTTTTCACGGATCACATTGATGGTGTTTTCCTTTGTGGCACAGATCGGACAGCGGCTGTCGAATTCGCCCTCCAGGCTTTTCCCGGAAATATCCAGCATGCTGAATGCCAGTGTCAGCTCGCCGGACTCCTCATCGCTCATCTTGATCCCGAGAGCTTCTCCGTACCAGTCACCGTGCGGCATCAGGCGGTTTAACGCGCGGACTGCCTTTACCTGTCCGCATTCCGCCAACGGAAGACGCTCGATCAGGGATAAGAGTCCTGTCAGGGCATTCTTTCCTTTCCACGGTGCCATTGCATGGCCGTTTTCTCCAGCTGCAGCGATCTTCAGGCAGCCCTCCTCAGAGGATACCGTAAACCGGATTCCAAGCTCCTCTTCCATGCTCTTTGCAAGAGCCTCTGTCTCATCTCCGTCAAGACCCTCAAATAATGCCTCTGCCGCGCCCGGAACCACATTCGTCTTCGTTCCGCTGTGGAAGGATACCATCTTCGGAAGACGGTCAGACGGCTCGAACTCTGCCGTAAAATTACCTCCGATCCGGCCTTTCTCGATATTGATCACCGGGAAGGACGCATCCGGTGAGAAGGTCATCGGAGCTTCCTTTTCCACACTGTAGTAGTGGGTGATATCGGAGCTTCCGCACTCCTCGTCAGTGCCAAGGATCAGGCGGACGTTCTTTTTCATCGGGATTCCAAGTTCATTTACGGCACGCATCGCGTAGAGGGCAGCAATTGCCGGTCCCTTATCGTCCGCGGTTCCGCGGCCATAGATCTTTCCGTCTTTTACTACCGGCTCAAAAGGTTCTGTAACGGTCCAGCCGTCCCCGGCCGGAACAACGTCCAGATGTGCCAGAATATCGAGCTGTGCCTCTTTGTCATTCATATCAACGGTTCCAACATAGTTGTCATAGTTGTTGATGGAAAAACCGTAGCATTCCGCAATGTGCAGGGCTGCACGCAGTGCCTCGGAGCACCCTTCCCCATAAGGTTTTCCGATACGGTAAGACCCCTTCACACTGTTGATCCGGCAAAGAGCTCCGATGTCCTCCAGCATTTCTTTCCTGTGCGCGTCAATATACCGGCTGATCTTCTCTTTATACATAATTTCCGCCTCCATATTTCTTTTGTTATAACCCATTTTACAGACAGACGGGACCGTCTCATCCCGGGCGTTTCCGAGATCGTAAAGCCAGCCCCGCTTATGCCATACTTATTCTGTGCGCCAGTTATTGGCTGCGTGCCTGCTCACAAACCCGCACTTACGCGCTTTATTGTCTGCTTCGCAGGCGTTTCGTTCATTTACCTTATTTCATGAATCCAGCCAGGATCTCGTTTACGATCTTGCCATCTGCCTTCCCCTTTACGAGCGGCATCAGGGATTTCATGATCTTTCCTTTATCCTTTGCTGTCGGAGCTTCGATTCCAAGCTCTGCGAGAACCTTCTCGATCGTCTCCCTGATCTGGTCTTCGGTCATATCCGCCGGAGCGAACTCCTGATATACAGCAAGTCTCTTCTTTGCCTCTTCGATGATATCGGCGCGGTCTGCCGGAGCAGTATCGATCGTCTCTTTGACCTGCTTGATCTCTTTCTTTACGATTGCGTTCTCCTCATCCTCGGTGAGCGGAGCTTCGCGCTTATCGATCTGCGCGTTCTTTAATGCGGAGAGAAGCATGGAAAGGGAATCCTTTCTCTCTTTATCTTTTGCTTTCATCGCCTCGACCATAGCTGCTCTTACAACATCGATCTTACTCATCTTATATTCCTCCTGTCTATGCAGTATTCCCAGTTGGAACAACTGGTTCCGCATGTTCCTGTGATGATATAATTTGTAAACTTGATTAGTTCTTTCCGAACTCACTGAGTTTTAAGTTCGGATTTCTCTCCTCGACCATGCCGACACTCCAGCTGTTGATGAATAACAATAACGG
>CAKRNI010000297.1 GCA_934370915.1 uncultured Lachnospiraceae bacterium | reverse complement strand
CACATACTACCCATAAGTCACACGATATGGAAGCAGTGGTATGCAGGAGGAATAGACGTTATGAAAGCTACGGGAATTGTGAGAAGGATTGATGACCTCGGACGTGTGGTAGTTCCGAAGGAGATCAGGCGCACCCTGCGTTTGAGGGAAGGAACGCCGTTGGAGATCTTCACGGACCGCGAGGGGGAGATCATTCTGAAGAAGTACTCTCCGATGATGGAGTTAAACGCGTTTGCGGGGCAGTATGCAGATGCGATGGCGCAGTCGACAGGGCTTATGGTGTGTATTACGGACCGGGATCAGGTGGTCGCGGCGGCCGGCGGAGCGAAAAAGGATTTTTTCCAGAAGCCCATCAGCCGGGCGCTGGAGCATGTGATCCAGGAGCGGATGACGGTGCAGGCCGGAAAGGGCGAACGGGCATTTACTCCGGTGACGGATGATGACGGTGAGGGGATCACTGCTCAGGTCATCACTCCGATCATCTGTGAAGGTGACGCGATCGGGTCGGTCATTGTGATGAGCCGGGATCCGCGGGCGAAGTTTGCGGAATCGGAGGTCCGGCTGGCGGCGACGGCAGCGGGATTTCTGGGACGGCAGATGGAAAGCTGAAAATTCGGGACTGGGCAGGAAAAATAGCAGCGGAAACGTTGCTGAAAGGATATGCTCAGGGATATAAAAAATGAAAAATTCCACAGTATGATATCATGGAAGAGAAGACTTCCTTTGATATCATACTGTGGAATTCGTCGTTTATGTCCTCATTATACTGTGGAATTCGTTATTTATGCCCTCGCAAATTCCGGAAAATTCCCGAGAACACAAAAAGGTATATTTTTTCCTAACGACGTACCGGTTTCTTCGAATTCCCGTAAATATACACCATGATCGAAGCGACCGCGACCAGCGCACCGCCGAGGAGCGAGGTGGATTTTACCGGTTCACCGAGGATTCCTGCGCCGAGAAGGATGCTGAACAGGATTCCGGAGTAGTTGTAGATGCTGATCTCGGATGCCGGGGCAAAGCGGTAGGCGTAGGTGATGAAGACCTGTCCAAGGGAGCCGAAGAGGCTGATCAGCATGAGCAGCATGAACTGGCGCAGATCCGGCATAACGAAATTGCCGATCACGAAGGGCAGGGAGCCGAACACGCTGAAGGTAGAAAAGTGCATGATGACGGTGATCCCGTCAACCTTCCCCTTAAAGTAGCCGAGGAACGTGTACGCAATGCCGGATGTGACGGCGGAAAGCAGGGCGACCACCAACGGGAACGGATCGGACTGGAAACTCGGGCGGAATACGATAAATGCGCCGAGGACCGACAGCGCCAGCGCCGGGATCTGGATCGGGGAAAGCTTTTCCTTCATGAAAACGGCTGCCAGCAGAGTGACAAAGATCGGGGAGAGTTTATTTAATACGGTGACGTCTCCCTGCGCCGCATGGCTTGAGGCGTAGAACAGAGTGATCAGGCCGAGAAAACCGAAGAAAGAGCGGCCGAAGAGGTACGGCTGGTATTTTTTCGGTCCGTAGTAGGAACCTTTTTTGCTGCGGATAATGAAAAAAGAAACGATTAAGATGAAGAGATTGCGGACGCAGATCTGCTCCATCGTCGGAATTTCGCGGCTCATGCGGACAACGACCTGCATGGAAGCGAAAGAGAGCGCGGACAGGATCATAAAGAGGATGCCCTTTTGTTTTTGTGTGATATTCATGATGTCCTCCTGTGAAGCTTCGGCAGAGGAAAAATCCCAGCCTGCATGTTGGCATGTCAAAAGACACGACAAGTAAAAGTATAGCTTTTTTTCATGGAATCGTCAATTGCTGCAAAGATATTGGGCTGCGGATTGCAGACAGGTCTCACTTGCAGAAAGAAAGTTACTGTTTGCGCAAAGCGTGAACAGCAACGACAGGAAACGCAGAATGCAGGTTGCCAGAGGAATGAAATACGGTTACAATGGCAGTAGAGAGCAGCAGGAAAACGAAACGGAAAAAAGCGAGGAAAGAGTATGTATACATTTGAGGATTTAAAGCAGATCATGAAGACGCTGCGCGCGGAGGACGGCTGTCCGTGGGACCGGGCACAGGATCATGATACTTTAAAAAAGCATCTTGTGGAGGAATGCGCGGAGGTGCTCGAGGCGATTGACAATCATGACACGGAAAATCTCTGTGAGGAGCTGGGAGATGTCCTTTTTCAGGTCATGTTCCACAGTGAGATCGAGGCGGAGCGGGGGAATTTTACCGTGGATGATGTGGTGAACGGCATCTGCGAGAAGATGATCCGCCGTCATCCGAGGATCTTTGGGGGCGAAATTCCGGAGGTGGAGAACGAGAAAGACCTCTGGGAAGCGATCAAGAAACGAGAGCGGGAAGAAAAGAGAAAGAGGGCGCTGCACACCGACTAAAAGTGCGCAAAAACACAGCAAAAACAGGCGAAAATCCTTGACAAAGAATGCAGAAACATATATAAATGTAAGAGTGCAATGCAAAGGTCCTTCGGGCAGGCTTGTCCGCAGGTTTTGAAATGAATTTTAGGAGGAAATAAAACAAATGAACAAGACAGAATTAATCGCAGCAGTTGCTGAGCAGGCAGAA
>CAKRNI010000296.1 GCA_934370915.1 uncultured Lachnospiraceae bacterium | reverse complement strand
CTGCCCGCGATTCTGGGCATCTGTGGTATCTGACTTCAGTTCTGAAATCATTCCCACGAAATTGCAAAAAAACTCTATATCGTGTACAATGAAAGGAGAAACTATGACGAAAGTAAAGAGAAACTTTAAAGACAGCCTTTTCCGACTGGTGTTTCATGGGAAGGAGGAGTTACTGAGCCTGTATAACGCAGTAAACGGAAGTTCATATACGAATGCGGACGATTTGGAGATTAATACGCTGGAAGATGTGGTGTATATGGGGGTGAAAAATGATGTCTCATTCTTGTTTGCACATTATCTGAATTTGTATGAAGCCCAGAGTACCAGTAATCCAAACATGCCATTGAGGGGAACCATATATTTTGGAGATCTGCTAAAGGGATGGGTAGAAAGCAACCATCTTGATATGTATTCCGAAAAGCAGATCATGATCCCAAAGCCGAAGTTCCTTGTCTTTTATAATGGTTTAAAGAAGGAACCGGAAAGAAAGATTCTCCGGCTGTCAGATTCATTTGAAGGCGGGCAGGATGAGGAGGCAGCGCTGGAATGCACTGCAATCATGTTAAATATCAATTATGGATACAATCAGAAATTAATGGAGAAGTGCCAGACACTGCACGATTATTCTTATTTTGTGGAAAATGTGAGACAGGGAGTCCGTACCGGAAAAACACTGGAGGAAGCTGTAGATGAAGCAATCAGTAAGTCCTTAAAAGAGGGAGTACTGAAGGATCTTTTAAAGAAAAACAGAGCGGAGGTGCGAAACGTGGTATTGACAGAATATAACGAAGAGCTGCATCTGAAAAATGTGCGGGAATGCGGGTATGAGGAAGGCTATGATAATGGATACGATAGTGGATATGGCAGTGGCTTGGACCAGGGACGCATGCAGAACCAGATTGAATTAGTAATAAAAAAAGTACGGAAAGGCCAGTCACTGGAACAGATTGCGGATGCTCTGGAAACATCGGAAGATCAGCTGAAAGAAATATACGAGGCAGTAGTGAAAGCAGCGCCGGGGTATGATTTTGAGAAAATTCAGGGAGAGTTGAAAATAAAGAAACGGTAATAAGTATATAGAAGGGGCTGTCGCATTAGCAAATATTTTTTGCTGAGTGACAGCCCCCTTTTTTGAGCAATAGAGAGTGTTATCAGTTCGGCCGAACCTCCGCGATCCCATCAAACACATCCTTCGTGATCTCAATAAAATCATGGGCATACTCCGGAAGGAAGCGCTCCTTGTGATAGGCAAGGACCAGCCGGTGGTTGATCAGTGACTTTTTTAACGCAAGTGGAAACGCATTGGCATCCGGGTGGGCAGCTAAGAGCATCGGGAGACGCATCTGGGTGCAGAAGAATGCCCCGTAATTATGCGGATACAGGGACATGAAAAGTTCTGTGGTCTGCGACTCTAAAAAGATATTCGGCTTTACCTTTGCGTCGAGAAAACACTGGTCCAGAGTTTTTCGAAGCTTCATGGAGGAGGCTGGGAGCAGGAATGGAATTTTTGAAAAATGTGCAAGCTCCACGCCGCTTAAGGACTCCTCTTTTAAGGTCTGCCAGGAATCGGGATAGTGGCGCTGCAAAAGCTCGTCGGAACAGACCAGGTAAATATGATCGGTCAGAAGGGTGGAAGATTCCAGTTTGGGATTATCCTGATACATGACACCGATAAAAATATCAAGTTCCCCATTGTAGAGACGTTCTTCCATTTTATTGGAGGATTCATTGCAGAGCTCGATTTTGATATTCGGCCATTTCGCGTAGAATCTCGGCAGGATCTCCGGAAGACAGATCTGTCCGCGGTAAGATGGGATACCAAGCTTCAGGTTGCCGATGCTCTTTTCGGAGATGTCGGCGAGACGGTTCTGGAATTCATGTTCCTCGGCGAGGATCTTCACTGCAACAGCGTAGAGCTGTTCTCCAGCATAGGTAAGGGCAAGCTTTGGCTTTCGGTGAAAGAGCGGGACACCGTAATACTGTTCCAGACGCTGGATATGCTGGCTTAGGTTCTGCTGGGAGATATAGAGCTTCTGGGCTGTGTTGGTGACGTGAAGCTCTTTTGCAAGTTCAACAAAATAGTACAAGCTGAGTAAATTCATAGAAAGACCCCTTCTATCTTTTGCAGGACGTAACGATTCAGTTCCTTCATAGCTGCGAGCAAAAATCCATTTTAAAACGTTCTACGCTCCGCCTCGGTCCGTGCTGGACATGTGCCACTGGCCCACAGCACCTGCGAAGACCTGCTGAACAGTTACTGTAAAACAACGTTTTGCGAAAATGACGGATGATCCGCCAGTATTTTCATTATATATAACGTTTATCAGAATGTAAAGTGGACAACAAAAAAATATTGTGAAAAGCAAACAAATACATTGTTTGTAATTGTCATAGACCTGCGATACAATATGGTCAGAAAGAGATGAGAGAGCAAAAAAGCGATCTCAACCACATAAAAATCCAAGGAAAAGGAGATTACAAAATGGCAGTAGGTAAGAGAATCTATTTAAAGAGACACATGCCGGACAAAGAGGTTATGATGCAGTTCAAGAACATTCCGGCGTCCAACACATGTGATGTAATGGGAAGAAACGCGGC
>CAKRNI010000295.1 GCA_934370915.1 uncultured Lachnospiraceae bacterium | reverse complement strand
CTGTATGAGCTGGCAGACCTCTACCATAAAGCGGGGATCGAGGACAAGTGTGTTGCCACATGTGACCGCATCATGCTTTTATTCGGCCTCGGCAAGTATGTGGACAAGGCAATGGATCTGAAGCTTCAGTATGCGCCGTTAAATAAATATCAGATGGATCTTGTGGAGAACCGGGAGAAATATGAGGCAAAACTGCGCGCTGTTGAGGAAGAATACAGCGGAAATGCCCCGGAACAGGATGATTACGAGGATGGAACGCCGGATCCTGAGGTTTCCAAACAGGTTGCCATGCAGATCCATGAGGACGCTCAGGCGAAAAAACTGGCGGACGAGATGTCAAGACTTTCCGAAAAAGAAGGACATACAGCTGTTGTTGAGGAAGACGATGAAATGGGGGCCACAAGAACGATTGCTGATTTAAGTCAGGTCCGCAGAGACAGACAGGCTGCTGCACCAGAGGTGCAGGAAGAGGAAGAGACAGAGCATGCTCTTTCAACCGAGGAGGAGCGTGAGATCGAGCGCCAGAAATTAGCCATCCGCGCCGCAAAAGAGCGGGAGGAGATGGAAGAGGAAGCTCTCCGCCGTGCCGAGGAAGAGAGAGAGAACGCGAGACGAGAGGAAGAAGAGCGCCGCGCGAAGAAACAGGCAGAGATCGACCGTGAACGTGCCCGCAGAAATCAGGTCCGCAATATCCCGGCTCCGGAAGAAGATGACGAGGATGAACTGGAACTGGAATCTCTGGATGATATGCTGGATACCAACAACCTGATGATTGAGGCAGAGACAGACGAGGAAGGACTTTCCCTGGCTGTCAGCTCCTTAAAGGAGATTCATCGCGAACTTGGCATCAGGAACCAGGTAGCAAAGATCAGCAGCGAGAAATTAAATAAACGCGGAATCAGCGCGATAGCTGATAAACTTGCGGGAAAAGATCTGATTATTGAACATGCGGCAAGCCTTACAGATGCTGTCCAGAATGAACTGGATGAGCTTATGGAGAGGGATCATTCCGGGATGATCGTTGTCCTGATCGATACACCGGAAAATCTTGAAACGCTCCATGCCCACAATACCTCCCTCGCAAGCAAGTTCCAGTATATCGGAAGCGATGAGAATGCGTCTGCCCGGAAAGAAGCGGAAGCTGAGGTGGAAGCTGCGCTGAAGCGTTCCACGGAAAAGCAGGAACAGATCGCCCGCGATGTGGTGAGTGCTGAGCAGGAACCGGAAGAGAAACCGGATCAGGAGCCTGGGCAGAAAGAAATTCCGGAGGAAGAGCCACAGTACGAGGAAGAAGAGGCTTCTGTACCGGAGGAGCCGTTGGAGCCGGAACCAGAGCAGGACGAAGAATACGAAGAAGAACCGGAACCGGAGGAATATGTCCCGCCGAAGAAGGTAAAGCTGTTTGCGAAGAAGGAGAAAACGCCGAAGAAGATTCCGGTGGCCGAAGAAGAACCGGAGATCCCGGAGGAGACCGCGTCAGCAGCGGAAGAAGTTGTCCCGGAAGACTATGATGATAAGGAAGAGATGGATCCGGACGAATTTGCCCAATATGCGTGCAAGTACGCGGCAGAGATCGACTGCAGCATCACCGGAAAGAGCCTTCTCGCCCTGTATGAGCGCATCGAGATGATGGAAGAGGATGATGTCCGTCTGACAAAGGCTGCAGCCGTAGATCTGGTCGAGGAAGCTGCCGACAAGGCAGAGAAAAAGTCTCTCGGGAAAAAGATCGCGGGACTCTTCTCTCCGACTTATACAAAAGAAGGGCTTCTGATCCTTCATGAAAAAGATTTCTTTGACTGATAAAGCTGTGTGATCGAATGCCTGTGTGTTGTCCTGCGCGCGCGTGGATCACGTACAGGGCATTTGATGACATGTTTACAGGAACTGAATACATGCGCACCATAAGCTCATTGGTTTACAATGAGCGGGGTGCGCAATTTTTCGCCAGTACACACGAACTAATGTTTGCAGAACAAAGATATGGTCAAAGCCGGTGATGTTTGCTTTCCACGTATGATTTCGAGATTCGTGTATCGCAGGGAGCAACATTTTCAGGGTGCATCAGGCCGTTTACAGGAGAAATATATGGAGATCAGACTGATCGCAGCGGATATGGATGGAACGCTGCTTAATGATGAAAAAAAGATCCCGGAGGAGAATCTGCGCGCTTTTAAGGCATGTGCGTCACAGGGGATCGAGATCGTCCCGGCGACAGGCCGTACCATGCGGGGACTGCCGGATGAACTTCGGAATCTGCCGGGGGTACACTACGCGATCCTTACAAACGGAGCTCAGGTGGTGGATCTTCAGACGAATGAGATCATCGATTCCTGTCGGATTCCGGTGGGGCTGGCAGAAAAGATCATGATGATGGCCCGGATGAGTCCGGATGAGATCATGTATGACGTGTATGTGGGCGGAATCGGTTATACCATGCCGGAGTTCTACAATGATGTATATAAATATGTCTCATCGGAGGGGCTGGCGGAGCTGGTGCGCAGAACCAGAGATACGGTGCCGGATAATATCGCCTATTTAAAAGAGCGGGGACAGGACGCGGAGAAGATCAATATGTTTTTCCGTGACATGGATGCCAGAAGGCGGATGAGAGA
>CAKRNI010000294.1 GCA_934370915.1 uncultured Lachnospiraceae bacterium | reverse complement strand
CAGTTCCTCTGGATGGAGGAGGAGCGGTCCTTAAAAGAAAAGATGAACGTGGTCCGTCAGAACGATCTGGCGGGAGTTGCGTGCTGGAAGCTTGGATTTGAGGATTCTGCCGCATGGGATTCCATCCAGTGGAACTAAGATCATAATGGCACTTTTACGCCGGACCTACCAGGTCACCATCTTGTCCAGCAGGAGTTTCTGTTCCTTGCTGGAACGTGTGAGGTAGATACGGGTGGTCTCGATGCTCTCATGCCCGAGAAGATCCGCCAATAGAGAGATATCGCTGCTGCGAGCCAGAAAATTCTTCGCGAACCGGTGGCGGAAAGAATGAGGGTACATGGTATCAGGATCGATGCCATACCGGACTGCATAGTGTTTTAATTGGGAATGGATGCCTCTGGTCGTCACGGGGTGTCCATTTTTTCCCACAAAAAGAAAGCCGGAGGTGATACCGCGGCAGTCACACCAGGCTTTCGCCTCCTGACAGAGGGAATCCGGGATGTAGATGCGGCGGATCTTCCCGCCTTTCGAGTAGAGATCCAGATATCCGCAGGTCAAATGTTCCGCCTTGATCTGCACCAGCTCGCTGACTCTGGCACCGGTGGTGACCAGAAAACGGACGATGAAATACCAGAAATCGTGATGTTCCGCTTTCAGGTTCCGTTCAAGCGTTTCACAGTCCTCATTGGTGATGATGGAGTCCTGAAAGGTCTCATGGGGTGTTTTCACGGAATGAAGGCGGAAACCGGATAGTGCCGGGAAATATGCCGGATATTCTTCTTCCAGAAATAGGAGGAAATGATTGACTGCGAAGATCCGCTGGTTGATCGTGGCAGGCCGATAGCCGGAGATTAAAAGATTCCGGTATTTTCTGAGACTGTCTTCGGAGAGGTCCGCGCCTGCCAGGAGAAGCTGGAGGACAGTCCGGATATATGCGCGTTCTGTATTTTCTGACATATTCTTTTTTCTTAAGTATTCTTTGAAGGCTTCAATCAGGTTTTCCTGATCTTTAGAAAGTTCTTTCATATGGTTATCCTTTGAATATTGATCGTGAATGTAGCTGCGAAGGTGCGGGAAAGCTGCAGATAAATTACCAGATTACGATCTGATTGAAGAGAGCCTGCTGTTCAGTGCTGCTCTTATGAAGATAGATACGGGTCGTTTCGATACTTTCGTGTCCCAGAATATCGGAGAGGAGCGCAATATCATCGCAGCGTTCCACGAAGTTTTTCGCGAATAAATGACGGAAGGAATGTGGATGGATCACAGCGGGGTCAAGATGATATCGAAAGGCAAAGACTTTTAACTGATCCCGGATCCCGGAGATGGTGATGGGATCACCAAGACGGTTCAGAAATAAACAACCGGTATTCCTGCCTTCGTTCTGCAGCCATAAAAGGCATGGCTCCTGAACCGAATGAGGAAAATAGATCCGGCGGATCTTATTGCCTTTTGAGTACAGATCGCACTGACCCCGGCGGATGTCTTCCACCCGGATCTGAACAAGTTCACTGATCCTGACACCTGTGGCCGCCATGATCCGCACTGCAAAGTAGTAACTTATTTTTCCGTCACGGAGGAGACATTTTTTCAGATATTCATAATCCGCCTGACTGATGACATTTTCCAGAAAAGGTTTCTGCTGAAGGCGGACCATGAGCACTCTGGATGCGGGGATTCCGAGGAATTCCATGAAACAGTTTATGGCGCGGATCCTGAGATTAACGGTACGGGGCCTGTACCGGTCGATCAGATAACATTTGTACAGCATCAGATTGTCATGGCTGACAGCGGAATACAGGGAAAGAAATTGCCTGGCGGCATAGAGATAGGAACGGATCGTCTGGAAGGCTTTTCCGTTCCGCAGCAGCCAGAGTTCAAAGTCTGTAAGAGTCTGCCGGGAACGATCGGGGAGAAGATTGACGGGAAGTGCATGTTTTCTCATAGCATTAGATTTCCTTTCTTTTTTGCAAATATTTTAGCGCAGGAGAGGAAAAGGGCAAGAGAAACAGGGCAAAAGAAACAGGGCAAGGAAAACAGGGCAAGGAAAACAAGGCAAGGAAAACAGGGCAAGGAAAACAGGGCAAGAGAAACGAGGCAAGGAAAACAGGGCAAGAGAAACAAGGCAAGGAAAACAAGGCAAGGAAACAGAGTAAGGAAAACAAAGCAAGGAAACTCTGACAACAGAAAAAGCCGTCAGAGAGGACTGACGCTGCCTCTCTGACGGCCTTCTTCAATCTTGATCCACACTTGGACCAGAGATCATCAATTCTGGAAATCCACGATCGCATTTCCTTTTTCATCATATTTTACAGCATCTTTATCAAGGGTCAGGGCATCGATGGCATCAAGGTATGCCTTGATGGACGGGTACTGCGGTTTGTAGTTTGCAATGATCTCTTTTGCTGCCACGGCATCGTTGGAGAGCAGGGCATCTACGAGGAAGAGCTGAACCTTTGCTGCGTTCACACACATGCGGTTCGGATCGGTAATCTGGAAGTCGATGCCGTGGAGAGTACCGACAGCGCCGCCTGCGTTGATCTGTACACCCGGCATTATGCAGGTAACATCGCCGAAGTCAGAGGAACCGGTGCTCCAGCCGTTATAGTCGAAGACAACTTTCTTTCTTCCGCAGA
>CAKRNI010000293.1 GCA_934370915.1 uncultured Lachnospiraceae bacterium | reverse complement strand
GTTTTTCTTTTATCCGGGTTCCGGACTGCCTTTAGAGGCACCCGCCCGGAATCCGGTTTTCTGATTATTCTTTTGTTCCTCTCTCCGCAGACGCGATGAGCTTTCCATCGACCACATCGATCCTGATCGTATCTCCGGTATGGACGCCATCCGACAGGATCAGGCGGGCTGCCAGAGTCTCCACATTCTTCTGCAGATATCTCTTAAGCGGTCTTGCGCCGTATACCGGATCATAACCGTTGTCCACGATAAACTGCTTTGCAGAATCGGAAAGTGCAACCACAAGCTCTTTATCTGCCAGACGCCTGTTGATATCGGCAACAAGCAGATCGATGATGCTTCCGATGTTGTTCTTTGTAAGCGGCTTGAAGAGGATCGTCTCATCAAGACGGTTCAGGAACTCCGGACGGAAGTGGGCACGCAGATCGTTCATGACCTCGGCCTTTGCCTCCGGCTTAATATCCCCGTTCTCGTCGATACCGTCAAGCAGATACTGGGAACCGATATTGGAGGTCAGGATAATGATCGTATTCTTAAAGTCCACGGTTTTACCCATAGAATCTGTGATACGTCCGTCATCGAGGACCTGAAGCAGAACATTGAATACATCCGGATGTGCCTTCTCGATCTCATCAAACAAAACGACACAATACGGTTTTCTGCGGACTGCCTCTGTGAGCTGACCGCCCTCATCGTATCCGACATATCCTGGCGGCGCTCCGATCAGACGGGATACGGAGTATTTCTCCATGTATTCACTCATATCGATCCGGACCATGTTGTTCTCATCATCAAACAGACTCGCCGCAAGTGTCTTTGCAAGCTCTGTCTTGCCGACACCGGTAGGTCCGAGGAACAGGAAGGAACCGATCGGCTTTGTCGGATCCTTGATCCCGGCCTTGGAACGGATGATCGCGTCTGTAACCTTCTCAACTGCCTCATTCTGACCGACAACACGTTTGTGGAGCTCATCGTCCAGATGAAGAGTCTTATTTCTCTCGCTCTCCGTGAGCTTTGCAACCGGGATACCGGTCCAGCGGGAGATGATCCTTGCGATCTCATCTTCGGTAACGCTCTCGTGAACAAGACTCAGATCCGCATTCTTTACCTTCTCCTCCTCTTCCTTTAACTCTTTCTCAAGCTGCGGAAGCTTACCGTACTGGAGCTCTGCTGCCTTATTCAGATCATATTTCTGCTGTGCATCCTGAATCTGACGATGGACTGCCTCGATCTCCTCACGGATGGAGGAAAGCTTATCAACCGTTGCCTTCTCATTCTGCCACTGGGCCTTCTGAGTCGCGAACTGGTCATGGAGCTCCGCCAGCTCCTTCTGAAGATCCGCAAGGCGTTCCTGGCTTAAATGATCTGTCTCTTTCTTGAGAGCTGCCTCCTCGATCTCCAGCTGCATGATCTTTCTGGAGAGTTCATCCAGCTCCGTCGGCATGGAATCGAGCTCTGTCTTGATCATTGCGCACGCTTCATCCACCAGGTCAATGGCCTTATCCGGAAGGAAACGGTCACTGATATAACGGTTGGAAAGGGTTGCCGCCGCTACAAGCGCGGAATCGGTGATCTTTACGCCATGATAAACCTCATAGCGGTCCTTCAGTCCACGAAGGATCGAAATCGTATCCTCAACCGTCGGCTCATCAACCATAACCGGCTGGAAACGACGTTCCAGAGCCGGGTCCTTCTCAATGTATTTCCGGTACTCATCCAGAGTCGTCGCACCGATACAGTGCAACTCACCACGGGCAAGCATCGGCTTTAACATATTGCCGGCATCCATAGAGCCTTCCGTCTTTCCGGCTCCGACGATGGTGTGAAGCTCATCGATGAACAAAATGATCTGTCCCTCGCTCTTTCTCACCTCATCGAGAACGGCTTTTAAACGTTCCTCAAACTCACCACGGTATTTCGCACCCGCAACAAGGGCACCCATATCCAGCGAGAATAATTTCTTGTCTTTTAAGCCCTCCGGTACATCACCTCGGACGATACGCTGTGCAAGACCTTCTACAACGGCGGTTTTACCAACACCAGGTTCACCGATCAGAACCGGGTTGTTCTTCGTTTTTCTGGAAAGGATCCGGATCACGTTCCGGATCTCGGCGTCACGGCCGATCACCGGGTCCATCTTCTGATCTCTTGCCTTTTCTACAAGGTCGGAACCATATTTATTTAAGGTATCGTAGGTTGCCTCCGGATTATCACTGGTAACTCTCTGGTTGCCGCGGACCGTAGACAGAGCCTGTAAGAATTTATTCCGGTCAATCCCATAGGTACGGAACAGTTCCTTCATGGCCTTGTTCGGCTGTTTTAACAGGCATAAGAACAGATGCTCGACGGAAACATATTCGTCTCCCATCGCCTTTGCCTCATCCTCAGCGTCGATCAGGACTTTATTGAGGTCCTGAGTGAGATAAACCTGTCCGCCTCCGGATACCTTCGGCAGCTTCTTAAGTGCTGCTTCCGCCTCATCTGTAAACTGCTCACCGGAGATTCCCATCTTTGTGATCAGCTTTAAGATCAGGCTGTCATCTAACTTTAACAGACTCACCAGGAGATGTTCCTGGTCGATCTGCTGATTTCCATATTCATAAGCCAGCTTCTCGCAGTTCTGGACTGCTTCCACTGATTTCTGTGTAAATTTGCTGATATTCATGATCGCAA
>CAKRNI010000292.1 GCA_934370915.1 uncultured Lachnospiraceae bacterium | reverse complement strand
AACGCGAACATGAGAGTTTTAGTAACAGGCGTAAAAGGCCAGCTTGGTCATGACGTTGTAAATGAGATGGAAAAACGCGGTCTGACTCCGGTCGGAGTGGATCTTGCGGAGATGGATATTACCGATAAAGAGGCATGCGACCGTGTGATCACGGAGGCAAATGTCGAAGCGGTCATCCACTGTGCCGCTTATACAGCAGTTGACGCGGCGGAGGACAATATCGAGGTGTGCCGGAAGGTCAACGCAGGCGGAACAAGAAATATCGCGGAAGTCTGCAAAAAGCTCGGCATCAAGATGATGTACATCAGCACAGACTATGTGTTTGACGGACAGGGAACCCGCCCGTGGGAGCCGGATGATGAGAGACATCCGTTAAATGTTTACGGACAGACAAAGTACGAAGGTGAGCTTGCAGTTGAGGAGCTGGTGGAGAAATTCTTTACCGTCCGCATTGCCTGGGTATTCGGCGTAAACGGCAAGAACTTCATTAAGACCATGCTTCGGATCGGAAAGGAGCGTGGAGCCGCATCTGTCGTTGATGACCAGATCGGGTCCCCGACCTACACCTACGATCTCGCAAGACTCCTTGTGGATATGATCCAGACTGACAAATATGGCAGATACCATGCGACAAACGAGGGACTCTGCTCCTGGTATGAGTTCGCGTGCGAGATCTTCCGCGCAGCCGGCATGGATGTCAAGGTGACACCGGTGCATTCCGATGAGTACCCGGCAGCGAAGGCAAAACGCCCGATGAACAGCCGGATGAGCAAGGAAAAGCTTACAGAGAACGGCTTCGAGCGTCTCCCGGAGTGGAAGGACGCAGTTGCGAGATATCTGAAGGAGATCACCTGGTAGAAGGATTCACTGCCAGAAAGCGGTGGAGTTTTACCGGACTGGGATAAAGATCAGAATTTGGCGATGAAGGACCAGTCCTACTTATAAAAAGACATACGGCTGTCGGTGAAGACATGTTCTCCGGCAGCCTGTTTTATCAGAGAAAACAGGATCTGCGAAGTCCTGTCCGCAGCGTATCAATGCGGACGATTTGGCGCAGGTGCGCATAATCTATGAATAGACAGAAACCGCGGACTCTATAGAGAATGTGGATATCGTTTTATGGAAATGTCCGATTCTCTATAAGGTTCGCGGGATATGGAGGAAATTGAGGAATGGGAAAATATTTTGGTACCGACGGCTTCCGCGGCGAGGCAAACGTTGATCTTACCGTGGAACATGCGTATAAAGTCGGAAGATTTCTCGGCTGGTATTATGGAAAACAGGCCAAGGGAGACCGCTGCAGAGTTGTGATCGGAAAAGATACGAGACGCTCCAGCTATATGTTTGAGTACTCCCTTGCAGCGGGACTCACAGCATCCGGCGCGGACACGTATCTTTTACATGTAACGACAACTCCGAGCGTGTCCCATGTGATCCGCACGGAAGATTTTGACTGTGGAATTATGATTTCCGCAAGTCACAATCCGTATTATGATAACGGAATCAAGGTCATGAACGGCAACGGCGAGAAGCTCGAGGAGAGTGTGATCACAGAGATCGAGAAGTACTTAGACGGAGAGATGGAAGAGATTCCGCTTGCAAAGAGAGAAAATATCGGTAGAACGCAGGATTTTGCTGCAGGAAGAAACCGCTATATCGGTTACCTGATCTCCATCGCTACGAGATCCTTTAAGGGTAAGAAAGTCGGCCTCGACTGCTCCAACGGAAGCGCCTCCTCCGTTGCGAAGAGTGTATTTGATGCCCTCGGCGCGGACACTTATGTCATCAACGATAAGCCGGATGGACTGAACATCAACCGCGGCTGCGGTTCCACCCATATCGGGGAGCTTCAGAAATTCGTGAAGGAAAAAGGCCTCGATGTGGGATTCGCTTATGATGGTGATGCGGACCGCTGTCTGGCTGTTGACGAGAACGGAAATGTCGTGGACGGCGACCTGATCCTCTATATCTGCGGAAAATATATGAAGGAACAGGGACTTCTGCGCAACAACAAGATCGTCACGACGGTCATGTCGAACCTCGGTCTCTACAAGGCGCTCGACCGTGAGGGAATCGGCTACGAGAAGACGGCTGTCGGCGACAAATATGTATATGAAAATATGTCAAAGACCGGAAACTGCCTCGGCGGCGAGCAGTCCGGACATATTATTTTCAGCAAATATGCGACTACCGGTGACGGAATCCTGACGTCCTTAAAGATCATGGAGGTTATGCTGGAGAAAAAAGAAACACTCGGAACACTTGCCTCGGAGGTAACAATTCTTCCGCAGCTTTTAAAGAATGTCCGGGTGGCAGATAAAGCCGCTGCGCTGAACGATCCGGATGTGCAGGCAGCAGGAAAGGCTGTTGATGAGGCACTTGGAAATGACGGAAGGCTTCTCCTCCGCCAGAGCGGAACAGAGCCGCTGATCCGCGTTATGGTCGAGGCGGAGACACCGGAGATCTGCGAGAAGTATGTGGATCAGGTGATCGATGTATTGAAGAAAAAAGGTCATGTGACAGAAAGCTGATCGCTTGAAATATAAAATATGAAGGATGAGGCAGTGAAAAAATTCGCTGCCTCATTTTACATATGGTGGTAGAGGATTCTGCCGATTCGGAATGCGAAGCATCGGCAAAATCAGTTACTGTTTGTGCAAGGCGTGAACAGCAATATTTGCATATCT
>CAKRNI010000291.1 GCA_934370915.1 uncultured Lachnospiraceae bacterium | reverse complement strand
TTCGCAAAGGCCCCGTTTCTGCTGCTCCGCCCGGAGACTATTGCCTACGAGCGCGCCGTAAGGCTCTGTGCCCAGAACGGCTTCGCTCCAAATATCCGCCTGCAGTTAGATCAGCTCGCCACCGCCTACCGCTCCTGCGGTGCCGGTCTCGGCGTCACACTCCTGTCTGACACCGTTGTCCGCATGTCCGACCATGATGAACCTGTCGTCTTTTACAAATTGGACTCCGATGATGTAAGCCGTGACATCGCTGTCATGTGGAAGAAAAAGAGGTATATGTCAAAGGCTATGGAAGAATTTGCGAAGCTGGCGGCGGAGATGTTCGCGAAATAATTCTATTCCTTTCGCGCTGTTGATCACCATCAAAACCTGCTGCCTGCGGCGTCCTCCAGATGCATGACAGCAAAAAGTCTTATGCGCGGTAACGGTCTACCATCTCGCAGATTCTCTTAACAGCGTCAACCGCCTTATCATGATCCTGGGAGAAATTCATGCGGATGAAGTCGCTGTACTGCTTACCGAACTCGGTACCCGGAGTCACGGTCACACTTGCCTGTGCACGGCAGAGCTTTGTAAACTGGAAGATATCCACTTTTAATTTCGGAAGCTGCATGAAGATATAGCTTCCGCCCTCAGTCGGACGTGCCCAGCATCCCGGACAACTGTTGATCACCTTCAGGATATCATCACGGATCTGTCTGTGGTCAGCGATACGCTTCTCCATCCATCCTTCCGGTTCGGAGAACCATTTGTAGAAGGCTGCCTGATTGTAACCGGCGCATCGTAAGGAGACAACTGCCTGTAATTTTTCCATGCGTGTGATGATCTCCGGGGTACCGTAGCCGACGCCGAGACGGAAACCGCTTAAGGACTCTGTCTTTGACGGTCCCATGATGGTGATCAGCTTATCCGGCTTCTCCGGAAGTGAACGCATATGTGTGTAAGTGAAATCTTTTTCAAGGATCTGGCGGCTGTAAAGTTCGTCTGCCAGGATCGCAACATCGTATTTCTTTGCAAGTCTGGCGATCTCAGAAACCTCTTTTTTTGAGAAAACAGCGCCAGTCGGGTTGTTCGGATTGGAGTAGAGGAACAGCTTTACACCGTTCTTGAAAGCCTCTTCCAGTTCCTTTAAGTCGATACCGGATGTGTGCGGTGCTGCATCCTTCCAGTTCATGT
Source organism: uncultured Lachnospiraceae bacterium (assembly GCA_934370915.1). Lineage (GTDB taxonomy): Bacteria > Bacillota > Clostridia > Lachnospirales > Lachnospiraceae > Pilosibacter. Next base: position 1,519 of record CAKRNI010000291.1, on the reverse strand, counting down.
GGATCGGAACCATCTCGCCCTCAAAGAATTCAACAAGTTTGCGGTTGTCGAAATAATCCGGCTCTACGATGGCAACCTTGTCGCCTCTGCCGACTAAAGAACCCATTGCCAGGAAAAGAGCGCCCTGTGTGCCAGGTGTGAGAATGATCTCTGTCTTCGGGTCTACCGGAGCGCCGCTGTACTCTGCAAGCTTCTCTGCAAGATATTCACGGATCGCGCCTTTGCCGCGGTATTCTGTATATGCCTGGAAGGTGCCATCAACACAGTAATGTTTTACAAAAGTCTCAAGGCTTCCCGGAATCGGCTGATGCGCGTTTACATCACCGTGGGAAAAGTCTACGGCCGGTCCCTCAATTTTTCCACCGATCATCGGGAGATCTTCTGCTTTCTGAAGTCCCTCCTGTCCCGGTGCGTTGTCTGTGCCAAGTCTGGCGAATTTTTCTGCTAAGTAATCCATAATCTACCTCTCCTTTTATGAATTTCTGTCAGGATCATGCGTGTGTGTGCTGCAATTGTGTTCTGTGAGAATTGCCTTTCTCTTTGTATCTATACAATAACACAGAATACTTATGTTGTAAAACGGATAATTCAGATGTATAATATATGCAAAACAGATATTTGAAAGGATGGATCACCGATGAATGATGAAGTTTTGGAGACCTATTTAAATATAGTGAAGACCCACAGTCTGACAAAGACTGCTGAAAACATGTTTATCTCCCAGTCCGCGGTGAGCAACCGTCTGATCAGTCTCGAAAATGAGCTGAACGTCAAATTGATCGAGAGAAGTCCCGGACAAAAAGGAATCCTGCTGACGCAAAAGGGGGAAGAATTCGTTGAATTCGCCAAACGCCATCAGGAATTAAACCACCAGATCCAGGACTGGAGCCGCGGCGATGTGACGGAAGTTCTGCGGGTCGCCTCCGTCATCAGTCTCACCGACTATGTGAAAGGCTTTTACCGGGAACTTCTCGGAAAAGGAAAGCTCTCCATCACTCTTGCGACCCACTGGACTGACCGGATTATTTCCATGCTGGAAAATCGGGAGACAGATATCGGGATCACGCCGCGGGTATTCTACTCGAAAGCGGTGGAGGCCGTCCCGATCTTTCAGGAATCCCTGTATCTCGTAAGCAGCCGGAGTGTCTCCGGCTATCCGGATTCCGTTGATGCGAAAACCTTAAAACGAGCCCATGAAATCTATTTCGACTGGGGAACAAATTTCGTCGAATGGCACGAAAACCAGATGAATCCTCTGGAACTTCCGCTGATGGTCACGGACACGACAGAATTACTCCCGGAATTACTCCGCATCCCGGATTCTTTTTGTATCATTCCGGCATGTATTTTCAAAAACTTCCATGATCCGGACCTGAAACTCTCAAGGATCACTCCGGAACCGCCGCCCCGGATCTGCTATCTTCTCAAGCTGAAAGAACCACACTCACAAAAGCAGGAGCTTGTCAGACAGTTTGAGCAGGAATTTAAGGAATATGTCCGAAAGCTGGAGGACGTATCG
>CAKRNI010000290.1 GCA_934370915.1 uncultured Lachnospiraceae bacterium | reverse complement strand
ATCCTATTTGTAACCTTTCTCATGAAGAGCAGCCTGTGCAGCAGCAAGTCTTGCGATCGGTACACGGAACGGTGAGCAGCTTACGTAGTTTAAGCCAACCTTGTGGCAGAACTCTACGGAAGACGGATCTCCGCCGTGCTCGCCGCAGATACCGCACTTTAACTCCGGACGTGTTGCGCGTCCTTCCTTAACTGCGAGCTCTACGAGACGGCCAACACCAGTCTGGTCAAGTCTTGCGAACGGATCAGACTCGTAAATCTTTGCCTTGTAGTAGGAATCAAGGAACTTGCCGGCATCGTCACGGGAGAAGCCGAATGTCATCTGTGTCAGGTCGTTTGTACCGAAGGAGAAGAACTCAGCTTCCTCAGCGATCTGACCTGCAGTAAGAGCTGCACGCGGGATCTCGATCATTGTACCAATGTGGTACTTCATATCGGAGCCTTTCTCTTTCTTAACCTGCTCAGCAACTTCAACAACGATGTCTTTCACGAACTTGAGCTCTTTCTTCTCGCCAACGAGCGGAATCATGATTTCCGGAACGATATCGTAGCCATCTTCTTCCTTAACTTCGATCGCAGCTTCCATAACGGCACGTGTCTGCATCTTTGCAAGCTCCGGATAGGTAACTGCAAGACGGCATCCACGGTGACCCATCATCGGGTTGAACTCGTGAAGTTCGTCGCATTTCTTCTTTACTTCATCAACAGTGATGCCCATATCTTTCGCAAGATCAGCCATCTCTTCCTCTGTCTTAGGAGTGAACTCATGCAGCGGCGGATCTAAGTAGCGGACTGTCATTGGTCTGCCCTCGAGTGCCTTGTACATAGCCTTGAAGTCGCCCTTCTGGTACGGAAGGAGTTTGCTTAATGCTTCCTCTCTTGCCTCAACAGTATCAGAAACGATCATTCTTCTTAAGTTGTGAATTCTCTCCGGATCGAAGAACATGTGCTCAGTACGGCAAAGGCCAATGCCCTCTGCGCCAAGCTTAACTGCGTTCTTTGTATCAGCCGGTGTATCAGCGTTTGTGCGGACACCGAGTTTTCTGAAGGAGTCAGCCCAATCCATGATTCTCTTGAAGTTTCCGCCTACGGATGCTTCCTGAGTCTTGATATCACCGTTGTAGATCTTACCTGTTGTACCGTCTAAGGAGATGTAATCGCCCTCGTGGAAGGTATGTCCGCCAAGTGTGAATTCCTTCTTCTCCTCGTTGATCTTGATCTCGCCGCAGCCGGATACACAGCAGGTACCCATACCACGTGCAACTACTGCTGCGTGGGATGTCATACCACCGCGGACTGTTAAGATACCCTGTGCAGCGTGCATTCCTTCGATATCCTCCGGGGATGTCTCAAGACGAACCAGGATCACTCTCTCGCCCTTGCCGCCGATACCAGCAGCCTTAGCGTCATCTGCTGTGAAGCAAACTTTACCAGCTGCAGCACCCGGGGAAGCCGGAAGAGCCTGTCCGATAACCTCGCCTGCCTTTAACGCAGCCGGATCGAAGGTCGGATGTAATAACTGGTCGAGAGATTTTGCTTCGATTCTGCAAACAGCTTCCTCAGGAGTGATCTGTCCCTCATCAACTAAATCGCATGCGATCTGGATTGCAGCCGGAGCGGTTCTCTTACCATTACGTGTCTGTAAGAAGTAGAGCTTACCTTCCTCGATCGTGAACTCCATATCCTGCATGTCGTGGAAATGATTCTCAAGTTTCATAGCCAGTTCCATGAACTGCTTGTAGCACTCCGGAAGATCTTTCTCAAGCTGAGAGATCGGCTGCGGAGTACGAACACCGGCAACAACGTCCTCGCCCTGTGCGTTGATCAGGTACTCACCGAAGATACCCTTCTCACCTGTGGACGGGTTACGTGTAAAGGCAACACCTGTACCGGATGTCTCACCCTTGTTACCGAATACCATTGTCTGTACGTTTACTGCGGTACCCCAGTCGCCCGGAATATCATTCATACGACGGTAAACGATCGCACGCGGGTTATCCCAGGAACGGAATACGGCTTTCACAGCTCCCATTAACTGTTCCTTCGGATCCTGCGGGAACTCTTCGCCGTTCATAGCCTCTTTATATACAGCCTTGAACTTCTCAGCAAGCTCCTTTAAATCGTTAGCGTCTAACTCTGTATCATAGTGAACGCCTTTTGCTTCCTTCATTTCGTCGATGATCTTCTCGAAGTAGGACTTCGGAACTTCCATAACGACGTCGGAATACATCTGGATGAATCTTCTGTAGGAGTCATATGCGAAACGCGGATTACCTGTCTTCTTTGCGAAACCTTCTACTGCTACATCATTTAAACCGAGGTTTAAGATGGTATCCATCATACCCGGCATAGATGCGCGCGCACCGGAACGTACAGATACAAGTAACGGATCCTCTGTATCACCGAATTTCTTTCCGTTTACACCCTCAAGCCATGTTAAAGCCTCAAAGATCTGATCCTGGATCTCTTTTGTGATCTGTTTTCCGCTGTTGTAGTAATCTGTGCAGGCTTCTGTTGTTACTGTGAATCCCTGCGGGATCGGCATGCCAAGATTTGTCATCTCCGCAAGGTTGCAGCCTTTGCCGCCGAGAAGATTTCTCATTGCCGCGCTGCCTTCTTCAAACTTATAAACCCACTTTGCCATAAGTTGTTATTCCTCCTAGAATTTAGTTTAGACTAAGATGTCTATATTGCCCTCATCTCTTTGCTCCCCTGCAATACTTCCGCTCCCCCATCACGTAAC
>CAKRNI010000289.1 GCA_934370915.1 uncultured Lachnospiraceae bacterium | reverse complement strand
GTCTGGAGACGGATAGCTGTGTTCTGTTTGATAACAACGGTATTGTAATCGAACAGGAAATCCGCAAAGATAGAGATCAGTACGAGGAGAGCGACGATTCCAAGACCGATCATTGCCATTCTATTCTTTTTTAAGCGGCGCCAGATCTCTTTAAACTGGCCGCGCTTCTTTACAGCCGCGCCGGATGCCGCTTCCTGATTCTTTGATGTTCCCATACGCTTTCCTCCTTATTTTTTCTTATACTGCGCTTTGATACGCGGATCAATGAAAGCGTAGAGAATGTCCACGCAAAGGTTTACGATACTGAAGGTGATGGTCATCATGATAACGCCGCCGAGGACTAACGGGGCATCCTTACTCTTGATGGAGTCTACCAGGAGACGGCCAACGCCCGGCCATGCAAATACGGTCTCGGTAAGAGTCGCGCCGCCAAGAAGGGAACCGAACTGAAGTCCGATAACGGTAACGACCGGGATCAGTGCATTCTTTAATGCGTGTTTCCGGATTACCATTTTCTCCGGCACACCCTTCGCTCTCGCGGTACGGATATAATCCTGACGGATGACCTCAAGCATGGAGGAACGCGTCATACGGCAAATCAGCGCTGCGTCGCCGGTACCAAGGGTGATCGCCGGCATAATGTAGTTCTTCCAGGATCCCATACCGCCGGATGGAAGCCATCCAAGGTTTAAGGAGAATACGATGATGAGCATCAGACCCAGCCAGAAGTTTGGCGTCGCGACACCCAATAGGGCGGCGACCATACCCACATTATCGATCATACTGTACTGCCTCGTGGCACTGATGATACCAATCGGAAGCGCGATGGCTACTGCTACCAGGATTGACCAGAACGCAAGCTTTGCTGTATTCGGGAATGCAGCCATGATCGTCGGGAAAACGTCACGTTTTGTCTTGTAGGATTTACCCATATCACCGTGAAGAAGGTTCAGCATATATTTTCCGTACTGAACGATAACCGGCTGGTCAAGTCCGAGGTCTTTTCTTGTCGCTTCGATCGTCTCTGCGTCTGCCGACTCACCTGCGATCATCGCTGCTGTATCACCTGGCGAAAGGCTTAAGATGAAATAAACCATGAATGTCACGCCGATCAATACCGGGATCAGCATCGCAAGTCTCTTTAACACATATTTGCTCATGCACACCATCCAATCTACCGCATCCCGCGGCTGTTTTTTTGTGTTTCCGAAACCCGTCTGTCGGGGCCGAAGTTCCGGATCCTTGTCTCAGGGTTTCTGGAATGTTTTCCGGGCTTTCACCGGATTCTGGAAATAGGTACGGATCCCTTTCGTGATCCGTACCCTGTCTTTGCATGGACTCTGTCCTTTTTGGGGATCAGATATTATTTTTCGTAATGGCAGTTGCCAAGGTAATGCTGTGCGCCTTTGTGAAGCTTGAAGCCCTTTAAGTCTGCGCGGACACCGACGTTATCGTATTTGTAGTATAACGGGCACCACGGGGAGATCTCGTGGAGACGATCCTGAAGCTCCTTGTAGAGTCCCATACGCTTGGTATCGTCGCTTTCCTTCTGAGCAGCGATGATGAGCTCATCGACCTTCTCATCTGTTAAGAATGCACGGTTACCGGTCGCACCATGGTTCTCGGAGTAGAATAACTGGTAGGTACTTCCGTCTGCGTCGAAGCTTGTGTTGGACCAGCCGAGGATGAACATCTCGTGATCACCTGCGTTTAAGGAATCAAGGAATGCGCCCCACTCATATGTAGAAATATCAACGGTGATTCCAACTTCAGCGAGCTGTGCCTGAACGATCTGTGCGGAACGTGTACGAACGTCACCATTTACATAGAGACTGCACTCAAATCCATTCGGATAACCTGCTTCCGCAAGGAGCTCTTTTGCCTTTTCCGGATCATACGGGTAAGCTTCCTCCTCTTCAGACCAACCAGGAATTGTGGAGTTGATGTAGCTGTTTGCTACTGTTCCGCGGCCCTCAACGATCGTATCAACGAAGGTCTGCTTATCCAGTGCGTAGTTGATTGCCTGACGGACTCTCTCATCGGAGAACTTCTCTTTCGTTGTATTCATTCCAAGATACTCAATGGAAGAAGACGGCTGGGAGAGAAGCGTAACATCAGAGTTTGCTTCCACGTTCGCACAATCTGTCGGGTCAACGTTCCATACAAGATCGACTTCTCCTGCCTCAAGGGCGATGGTTCTTGCACTTCCCTCCGGGATTACGCGGACGGTAATGGAGGTTGCGATCGGTTCCTCACCCCAGTATTTTTCGTTCTTTGTAAGGATATAGTGATCGTTCGGAACCCACTCCGTAACCGTGAACTCACCGGATCCGAGTACATTGTCCACATCGCCGTAAGCATCACCTGCTGCTGTGACGGCTGCCTCAGAAACGATACTTAAGTTTGTCTGGGTGGCGATCGTCTTGAACGCTGCGTATGGCTGTGTGAGCTTGAAGGTTACGTGGTAATCATCGTCCGCGATAACCTCTGCGATCTTTGAGGTGTTGGACTTTGTCTTCGGCATATCCTTCGCGCGGTCAAACGTAAACTTGACATCCTTTGCGGTTACCGGTGTTCCGTCTGAGAAGCATGCATCCTCACGGAGCTTGAAGGTATACTCTGTATCACTCTTCATCTCATAGCTCTCAGCGAGGTCCGGAACAAGGTTTCCTTCCTCATCGATATCCATCAGAGTGCTGTATACGTGATGGATCAGTACTCCGGATGTGGTATCCTGCTGTCCTGCCGGATCCAGTGTTACAA
>CAKRNI010000288.1 GCA_934370915.1 uncultured Lachnospiraceae bacterium | reverse complement strand
GGTTCTGAGGCAGCTTCTTCCGCAGAAGAGACAAAGGCAGCTTCCGGAGACGCACAGAAGCTCGTATTATCCACATACGGTCTCAGCGAAGATATTTCCGAAGAAGAGGTTTACACACCGTTTGAGAACGAGTTCAGCTGTGAGATCGTAACTGAGACAGGCGGCACAAACGACCGTTATACAAAGTTAGCGGCAGACCCGAACTCCACCATCGACGTGATCGAGCTCTCCCAGGCTATGACAGCGAAGGGCGCTGACGAGGGACTTTTCGATACGATCGACTTAAGCAAGATTCCGAACGCTGAGAAGTTAATTCCGGCTGCAAAGGAGCTTGCAGAGGCTGGACAGGGTGTTCCGTACACCATCAACAGCATCGGCATCATCTACAACCCGGAGCTTACAGGATTTGAGATCACAAGCTTTGACGACCTTTGGGACGAGCGCCTTGCAGGCATGGTTTCCATCCCGGAGATCACAACAACATTCGGACCGGCTATGGTTTACGTTGCAAGCGATCACGCAGGCGTTGACGTAACAACAGACAACGGCGAGGCTGCTTTCAAGGCACTTGCTGACTTAAAGCCGAACCTTGTTAAGACTTACACAAAGTCTTCCGACCTGATCAACATGTTCACATCCGGTGAGGTTGCAGCAGCAGTTGTCGGTGACTTCGGTGTTCCGACAATCGTAGCAGCTAACCCGACACTTGTTTACGTTACACCGGACGGAGCTTACGCAAACTTCAACACCATCAACGTAACAAAGAACTGTGCGAACAAGGAGCTTGCTTACGAGTACATTAACTACCGTATCAGCGAGGAGCTTCAGACAAAGACTGGTAAGGCATTAAACGAGGCTCCGACAAACTCTGATGTTACATTCACAGAGGAAGAGTCCAAAGATATGACTTACGGCGACAAGGCTGCAAATGTTAAGGTTGTTGACTATGCTTTTGTAAACCCGATCTTAAATAACTGGATCGATCAGTGGAACAGAACCATCAATAACTAATGACGAGGAAATTCATATGAGACCCGATTTCATTCTGAAAAATGTCATGGTCTATCAGACCTTCAGACAGTGTTTTGAAAAGCGGGATGTGGCAGTTGCAGGGGAAAAGTTTTATTGCGTTTCCCCTGCAATTTCATATCCGGGAGTTGAGGAGCGGGACGGCAAAGGCAGATACATGCTGCCTGGTCTCGTGGATATCCATATGCATATCGAGAGCTCGATGACATATCCGGGCGAGTTTTCAAGGATCACGCTTCCATATGGAGTAACAACGGTGGTTGCCGATGCCCACGAGATGGCGAATGTGTTTGGCATGGACGGCATCCGGGCGTTTATGGCGCAGAAGACAAAACAGGATATTTTCTGGGCGATCCCGTCCAGTGTACCGGCGACAAATGAGAAGTTAGAGACAGCCGGGGCGTCACTTGGCGTAAAGGAAATCTCTGAGATGGCATCCTTAGATGGAGTTCTCTGCCTTGGAGAGATCATGAACTATAAGGATCTCTCAGCAGAAGGCGAGAGCCGGACGAGGGACCTCATCGATGTGTGCCGGAACGCGGGAAAGAATCTCAGGATCGAGGGGCACTGCCCGGGACTTACGGGGGCGGATCTAAACCGCTTTATCTATGAAGGTGTTGATGCGGATCACACCCAGCAGACACCGCAGTCGGTGATGGAGAAGACGGAGCTTGGGATGTTTCTGGAGCTGCAGTTCAAATCCCTGACGCCGGAGGTTGTGAAGACCGTCTGCGACAATGAACTTTATGAGAATGTGGCACTGGTGACGGATGACACGATGGCAGATAAGCTCCTGAACGGACATCTCAATAAGATCATCGAGACGGCTGTGAAGGCGGGAATGCCGATGGAGAAGGCGATCTACTGCGCGACCTGGACACCGTCGAGACGGATGCATCTGGATGACAGAGGAATGATTGCGCCGGGAAAGATCGCGGACTTTATGCTGCTTGACAGTCTGGATGGGATCGAGCCGGTGGTGGTTTATAAGAAGGGCGAGTGCGTGTACTGTAAGGACGATGAGGCGTGCGGTGCGGTGGAAGGCAGGAAAGCGGCTGGATGCGGCGCAGAAGCTGCTGAGGTACAGAGCGCAGGCGTAAGTGGAAGTCAGGCTGGATCTGGTGCACCGGCGGCTGCGGCGTGCAGTTTCCCGGATTCCTTCTACCACACGATCGACTGCCGTCCGGCGGAGATCTCCGACTTTGTGTTAAAGGCGGAAGATCCGGACGCGAAATGGGCGGAAGTCAATGTCATGAAGATCGGTACCTTCGGAACGGCGACCACGCCGGTGAAGCGCAGAGTCGAGGTGAAGGACGGTGTGCTTGACTGGAAGTCGGCGGGACTTTCCCTTGCAGTCGTTTTCGAGCGGTACGGCAAGAATGGAAATATCGGATATGGTCTTGTGGAAGGAGCGCTGACGAAACCGGGCGCTGTGGCCACTACGTGGTCCCACGACAGCCATAACCTGTTTGTTCTAGGAACAGATGAGAACGATATGAAACTGGCCCAGAGACGCGTCCTGGAGCTCCAGGGGGCATATGTGGTGTTTTCTGAAGGAAGATCCCTGGCGGAGGCGAGACTTACCATCGGCGGCATCGTATCGGATCAGCCGATAGAGGTCCTTGGACAGGAATTAAAGGAAGTGCGGGCGGCGATGGAAGGTCTTGGATATGTGAACAACAACGTGATCATGTCCATGTCCACGCTTTGTCTTCCTGTGTCGCCGAAGTTAAAGCTCACGGATCATGGG
>CAKRNI010000287.1 GCA_934370915.1 uncultured Lachnospiraceae bacterium | reverse complement strand
TCAGCTTCGTTTGCGGCTTCAAATACCTTTTTGCCGATCTGCGCATACTGGCGGTTCAACGCCTCTTTCTCCCTTGAGAGCTGCGTCTTTAACTGGACCGTGTCAGAAAGCTCCTTTGTCTTCTGGGCAACCTGTTTCCCGGTTTCGGTGAGGCTGCGTTTCATATCTGTAAAAAATGCCATTGCAATAGACTCCTTTCGAAAGTGGATTGGTACAACCGCCTTAAAGGGCGGCGATATATTATCACTATTTTAATCTTTTTAGAGGAAAAAGTCAATTTCTAACACTGAATTCATGAAACAGCGGCAAAATCCAAAGCCACTGCTGTATTGTACAGAATTTTCAGTTTGGAAAATTCCTGCCCCGGGGACAGCAACAGCATAACAACTATAGGACTTTAGTAGGTTGATGTGAAAGATAAAGTGTGCTATGATGGAAGCATTCAGCAGGTCTGCGCTTGCTGCGCAGTCCATATGTCAGACATAATGGAGGAAACGATCATGGGAGAAAAGAGAAAACCGGCGACGATCTGTATCCAGAGCGGATGGAAACCAAAGAACGGAGAGCCGAGAGTACTTCCGATTTATCAGAGCACAACTTTTAAATATGAGACGAGCGAACAGATGGGAAGACTGTTCGATCTGGAGGAAGATGGCTATTTCTATACAAGACTTGCGAATCCGACGAACGATGCGGTAGCAGAAAAAATCTGCGAGCTGGAAGGCGGAGTGGCTGCGATGCTTACATCTTCCGGGCAGGCTGCGAACTACTATGCGGCCTTTAATATCTGCAATGCGGGTGACCACATTATCAGCGCAGCAACGATCTACGGCGGAACCTCCAACCTGTTTACGGTGACAATGAAGAAACAGGGAATCGATGTGACGCTGGTGGATCCGGATGCACCGGAGGAGGAGATCGAGAAGGCGTTCCGTCCGAATACAAAAATGGTATTCGGCGAGACGATCGCGAACCCGGCCCTTGTCGTTCTCGATATTGAGAAGTTTGCCCGGCTTGCCCACAGACATGGGGTGCCGCTTATCGTGGATAATACCTTTGCGACACCGATCAACTGCCGTCCGTTCGAGTGGGGCGCGGATATCGTGACCCATTCTACCACAAAATATATGGACGGACATGCGATGACTGTCGGCGGCTGCATCGTTGACAGCGGAAACTTCGACTGGAATGCCCATGCGGATAAATTCCCGGGACTTACTACACCGGATGAATCCTATCACGGAATCGTGTATACCGAGCGCTTCGGTAAGAAAGCCTATATCACAAAGGCGACCGCGCAGCTTATGCGCGATCTGGGTTCAATCCCGTCCCCAATGAACTCCTTCCTTTTAAACGTGGGTCTTGAGACCCTGCACCTGAGAATGCCGAAGCACTGCGAGAACGCCCAGAAGGTTGCGGAGTGGCTGCTTGCGAGAGAGGACGTGGCCTGGGTCAATTATCCGGGGTTAAAGGAGAATAAGTACCATGCTCTGGCTGAAAAGTATATGCCGGACGGAAGCTGCGGCGTGATCTCTTTTGGATTAAAGGGAGGAAGACAGGCGGCAGGAGAGTTCATGGACAAACTGAAATTCGTTGCCATCGTCACACATGTTGCCGATGCGAGAACCTGTATTCTCCATCCGGCAAGCCATACCCACCGCCAGCTCACCGATGAGCAGCTTGTGGAGGCGGGAGTTGATCCGTCCCTGATCCGCCTCAGCGTTGGAATTGAGGATGCGGATGATATCATTGAAGATTTAAGACAGGCACTGGAAGATTAAATGCTCCTGATGCGCAGGCTGCGTTGAGGACCAGACGAAAAGAAGCCGCCGGGGAAACAGTCTCCGGCGGCTTAACAGAAGATATGAGGCATAATTTATGATCGAAATGGATGAAATGAAGGGAAGAGGAAAGCGTGGTCTTTTAAGGGTTGTATTCGGACGAACCATGTTCTTCCTGTTGTTTATCGCGCTGCAGCTGGCGTTTTTCTTCTGGATCTATGTATGGCTGGATAACAAATATCAGGCCTGGGGATACGGCTCCTTCGCTTTGATCAGTGCGATCCTCACGATCCATATCCTGAACGAAAAGCAGAACGCCAGCTTTAAAATGGCGTGGCTGATCCCTGTCCTGCTGTTCCCGGTATTCGGAACCCTGTTCTACGTGTTTGTCCAGCTTCAGATGGAGACGAAGATCTTCGCAAAACGGATCGCCGAGGTCCAGAAGCGGACGGACCACTATCTGGAACAGGACACGGCTGTCTATGAAAGGCTTAGCCGCAGGAGCCGGAGAAATGCGAATCTCAGCCATTATATGAAGAAAAGCGGCGGCTATCCCACCTGGGACCGCACGAACTTCAAATATTTTCCGCTGGGGGATGAGTTCTATACGGATGTCCTTCAGGAGCTCCAAAAGGCCAGAAGGTTTATTTTTGTCGAATATTTCATTATTTCAAAAGGAATCCTGTGGGATTCGATCCTGAAGATCCTTGAGCAGAAGGCGAAAGAGGGCGTGGAGGTAAGAATCCTCTATGATGGAATGAACTCCTTTTCCAATCTGCCCCACGACTATCCGAAGGAGCTGGAGGCGAAGGGAATCCGCTGCCGGATCTTTAATCCGATCCGCCCGGCGATCTCTACGAGCCAGAATAACCGTGATCACAGAAAGATCCTTGTGATCGATGGCCATACCGCCTACACCGGCGGCGTGAACCTCGCGGACGAGTATATCAACCGGAAAGTCCGGTTTGGCCACTGGAAGGACAATGCGATCCGCCTGAAGGGAGA
>CAKRNI010000286.1 GCA_934370915.1 uncultured Lachnospiraceae bacterium | reverse complement strand
AAGCACAGACCGATCATGATCCACCGCGTATGCTTCGGTTCCATCGAGCGTTTCATCGGTATCCTGATCGAGCACTTTGCCGGCGCATTCCCGACATGGCTTGCACCGGTTCAGGTCAAGGTTCTTCCGATCTCCGAGAAGTATGAGGAGTACGCAAAGTCTGTCAAGGAAGCTCTTGATGCGGCAAACATCCGTGCTGAGATCGATCTCCGTTCCGAGAAGATCGGCTACAAGATCCGTGAGGCGCAGGGTCAGAAGATCCCGTACATGTTAGTTGTAGGCCAGAAAGAGCAGGCAGACGGAACAGTCGCTGTTAGAAGCCGTTTTAAAGGCGACGAGGGCGCTAAGGATCTGAATGCATTTATCGCAGACCTCCAGGCAGAAATCGCCAGCCGTATCAACCGTCCGGTTGAAGTGAAAAAAGAAGAGGAGAAATAATTCTCTGATCGCTTGACCAGACACCTGATCATTATAATTTCGCCGGTCTTCGGGAATTTTCCGGAGGCCGGCTTTTTTCGGTTTTTTATCTGTCCGCTTGAACTTTTTTCCGAATGATGGTATCATATTACGGAATCTAAGGTCAGGAAATGACCGTTGGGAGGTTTATCGATTGGCGAAGAAAAAGAACAAAAAAGTCGTTCGTTATCGCCGGCCCCTGAATATCAATGTTGGCATGATTATTTTTGCCCTCATTTTCTTATATATGGCGTTTTATCTCTATACCTACCTTCGCAGGGACAAGGTGGAGTTTTATGAAGTCGTGGAAGGAAGTATCGTAAACGATACAAGGCACACAGGAATTATTTTCCGGACGGAGGAACCGAAATATACGGACCGTGCCGGAAATATCAACTTCTACTTGAGGGAAGGAAAGAGAGCTGCTGTCGGTACAAGAGTCTACTCGATCGACGAGACGGGAACTCTTTCTGCCCTGCTTGCGGAAAAATCAGACGGATCTGTGGCGCTCTCCAGGGAAAATCTCGCTTCCTTAAAGAAACAGTTGTCCAGCTTCAGCCAGACGTTTACAAATGAAGACTTCAGTGAGGTCTATGACACGAAAAATACTCTGGACGCGGAAGTCCTGGAGTATGTGAGCGTCGATACCCTGAAAAATCTGGACAGCGCGGTCTCCGAACTTGGCGGTAATTTCACTCAGGTGCGGTCGGATCAGTCCGGAATCGTGTCCTACTCGGTGGATTCCATGGAAACGTTGACGCCGGGTCAGGTGACGGCGGATATGTTTGACAAGAGCTCCTATAAAAAGTCCGGTGTCCGCTCAGGACAGCTCGTGGAGACCGGGGCACCGGCTTATAAAATCATCACCTCCGAGGACTGGTCCATCGTGTTCCCCTTGTCGGAACAGGATCTTGCCACATATAATGGAAAGACATCCCTCACCGTGAAGTTCAACGGGAGAGATCTTGAGACTTCCGGTGCTTACTCCACTGTAACAGGCGGAGATGGAAAGACTTACGGAAAACTTGATTTTTCCAAATATATGGAACAGTTTGTATCCGACCGCTATGTGGATTTTGAGATCGTGACGGATGAGGTCCGGGGGCTTAAGATTCCGAGAAGCTCCGTTACCGACGTGACGTTCTATGTGATTCCGAAGGATTATTACGTAAGTGCCAGAAAAGATTCTTCCGATTCTTCTGCTGTCTCCCAGAGCGGCTTCCGCAAGGAGACCTACGCGGACGGAAAGACGGTGGGCGTCATCACTCCGTGTACGATCTACTATGCGGATGATGAATATTATTACGTGGATGCCGGGGAGAAAAGCGAGTTAAAGGCCGGGGATTTCCTCACGAAGGACGATTCCGGCGAGCGTTACCAGATCGGAATGACCCAGTCAGTGCAGGGCGTCTACAATATCAACCGCGGATATACGGTTTTCAGAAGGATCGAGATCCTTTCTTTGAATGATGAATATTACACCATCAAAAAGGGTACCGATTACGGACTGTCCGTCTACGATCACATTGTACTTGACGCCAACGCTGTGAGCGGAAACGGAATGATTATCTATCAGTAGGAGGTTTTTATCATGTCAGTCGTAGAGAATATAAAAAATGTAAGAGAACGCCTGAACGCTGCCTGCCTTCGTGCGGGAAGAGATCCAAAGGAGGTCACCCTGATCTCCGTCAGCAAGACGAAACCGGTCTCCATGCTGATGGAGGCATATGAAGCCGGGGAGCGCAATTTCGGTGAAAATAAGGTGCAGGAGATTACAGAAAAACGCCCAGAGATCCCGGAGGACGCGAAGTTTCACATGATCGGCCACCTTCAGACAAACAAGGTTGGACAGGTCATCGATAAAGTAGTGCTGATCCATTCCTGTGACAGCGTCCATCTTGCAGAAAAGATTGAGAAAGAGGCGGCAAAGAGAGGAATTACCGCAAACGTGCTTCTTGAGGTCAATGTCGCGCGGGAGGAGAGCAAGTTCGGCATGTTCCTGGAGGAGGTGATCCCGAACTTAAAAGAGATCCAGCAGTTTCCGCATGTCTGCGTAAAAGGAATGATGACTATTGCGCCAAATGTCGAAAATGCAGAAGAAAATCGAAAATATTTTAAAGAATTATATCAATTATATGTTGACATCAAAAGTAAAAACATTGATAATGGTACTATGAGTGTGCTGTCCATGGGTATGACCGGCGACTTCGATGTAGCCGTTGAGGAGGGCGCAACCATGATTAGAGTAGGAACCGGAATCTTTGGTTCCAGATAGATTGGAGAGAACTAGATATGAGCTTTTTAGGCAAGATTATGGATACGATGCGTCTGAACGACGATGAAGATGACGATTACTTCTTAGATGACGATTA
>CAKRNI010000285.1 GCA_934370915.1 uncultured Lachnospiraceae bacterium | reverse complement strand
CTGCCGAAGATGATTCGGAAATGACTTTCCGGAACAGGGAATCCGCAAGGAGAAGGACGACCTCTTCCTCATAGAAATCAGTCAGGGTGATTCCGGGCAGAAAATCCGGGAATTTTGCGATGGCGAGATCAATCTTGTGATCCATCAGATCTTTCAGAAGACCGGCATTCGCATTCTCGATGACCTGAATATCCATGTTCGGAAAGCGCTTCTGATATTCCATGATGATCGCAGGCATGATCGCGTGGCAGCGGGTAAAAGAGATGCCGACCCGCAGGATCCCCTGATCGTTTTTATTCAAATCGGCAAATTCATGCTGCATGGCCCGATATTTTTTCTGGAAATCTGAAGCGTACTGGCGGAAGAGTTCGCCGGCGTAGGTGAGTTCCAGAGGAACGTGGCGGACAAAGAGCCTGCAGTCCAGCTCCTGTTCCAGATTTGCGATATGGGTACTCAGTGTCTGCTGGGTGATATGGAGAGCGTCGGCAGCTTTTGTGAAGCTGCGTTTTTCTGCAGTCATAAGGAAATAATCCATGGAAAGAAAGTTCATATGAAAACCTCCCAGATTCTCTGAAATGGAGTATTAATACAGCGATTTAACTGTATTATATATCTGAAAATACAGTTAGACAAGTGGGATGCATAGGCGTATACTAAAGCTATGAACGTGGATCAGAATATCTGGAAGAGGGAATGGTTCACAAAAGAAAGAGGAAGAGGTAATTATTATGAAGCTGCACATCAGCGAGACGGCTGTTCTGGTCGTATTTGCGGTGACGCTGATCGGATGTATTCTGGCGGGGATTCCGATTCTGGCGGCGCTGGCACTGGGATATCTGATCTTTTTTGGATATTCGATAAGCCGTGGATATTCGGTGATCGATATTTTGAGCATGTCATGGAAGGGAATCAGGACGGCGAAGAACATTCTGCTTACCTTCCTTTTGATTGGGATGCTGACGGCACTCTGGAGGGCGGCAGGGACGATCCCGGCGATCGTATCCTACTGTGCAGGACTTATGAATCCAGAGGTTATGATCCTGATGGCATTTCTGTTAAATGCCCTGGTGTCTGTCCTGACCGGAACTGCATTTGGTACAGCAGCGACCATGGGCGTGATCTGTATGACGATGGCAAAGGCAATGGGATGCAACGAGATCCTTGCAGGCGGAGCGATTCTTTCCGGAGTCTTTTTTGGAGACCGCTGTTCTCCGGTTTCGACGAGCGCTCTTCTGGTGGCAGAGCTGACGCATACGAATATCTTTGATAATATTCGTCTCATGGTGAAGACGGCGTTTATTCCGACGATTTTGACCTGCGGATTTTACGGGATCTGCGGGATCCTGTTTCCGGCAGTGGGTACCGGCAGCATGGCCCTTGCAGACAGCTTTGCCGGTGTATTCCGTCTGGGCCTGATTCCGATCCTCCCG
The DNA here is from genome assembly GCA_934370915.1 of uncultured Lachnospiraceae bacterium. Lineage (GTDB taxonomy): Bacteria > Bacillota > Clostridia > Lachnospirales > Lachnospiraceae > Pilosibacter. The sequence goes on along the minus strand of CAKRNI010000285.1, from coordinate 1,428 downwards.
GCGATCGTCATCATGGTCTTATCCCTGTTTCGGGTACAGGTCCGTAAGGCAATGCTCGCGAGTATTGTCACTGCAATCGGGGTATGCCTGTTCTGGCAGCATACGGATCCGTCCGGTCTGTTCGCGCTTCTCATCAACGGCTATCATGCTCCGGATCCGTCGCTTTCTACCATGATCGACGGCGGCGGGATCATGTCCATGGTCCGGGTGGCGCTGATCATCACGATCTCTTCCTCTTATTCGGGAATTTTCGAGGCGACAGGTCTTTTAAATGGATTAAAATCAAAGATGGGGGCACTTAGCAGAAGATTTTCTGTTTTTGGGACGATTCTTGGAACCGCGGCAGCAACCGGTATGGTGGCCTGCAACCAGACACTGGCGACGATGCTGGTGGATCAGATCTGTAAGGAGCTGGAGCCTGATCCCCAGAAATTTGCGATCGATATGGAAAATTCGGTGATTGTAGTCGCGCCGTTAGTTCCATGGTCGATTGCCGGTGCGGTTCCTCTGGCATCCGTGTCGGCACCGCTTACATCGATTGTGGCAGCAGTCTTTTTGTATCTGCTCCCGCTGTGGTATTTTGGTGTGAGACTTAGGAAAAAATGAACGAAATGAAAGAAATACCCCTCACCTTGAAGATGCACTGCATTTTCGGGGTGAGGGGATTTGATTAGCGGAAGATTCCGCTGGAACTTTCTCGCTTCGTGAAAAGGCATATTCGTTTCTGTTGATCAGGAGCAATTATTTTGCAGCCTTTACAGATACAACAGTACCGGAGAATGCGTCAACGGCATCGACAGTGCCTGTGTAGGTTACAGTGACCTTATCGCCATCTTTGACTTCTGCGAGTCCTTCCGGCTTTTTGTCGTTGTCGAAGGTAAATGCGTAGTCATTTCCGTCGGAGGTGATCGTGAACATAAAGTCTTTGATGTCGCTGATCGTTCCGGTCATCGTGGATTCTTTTTCTTCATCGGCTTTTTCTGCAGTTTCTTTTGCGTCAGCCGTTTCTTTTTTGTCAGCTGTTTCCTTTGCGTCAGCCGTTTCCTTTGTACTAGCCGTTTCTTTTGCGACGGTCGTTTCTTTTACTTCAGCTGACTCCTTTGCAGCGGCAGTTGTCTGTGCAGCTGTGGTTGCGGTGGTCGTGCTCTGGGAAGAGCATGCGGTTGCTAATGCGAGAACGCCTGCTAAAGCAGCAGTCAGTAATAAGTTCTTTTTCATAATCAAAGCTTCCTTCCTGTACTTGAAATAGTACTTGAAATTGTAGTTGTAAGGAGAGGGGATTTGGAAACAGATGTTTCAGATCTCTTTCTTACGTCTACTATTGAATCATAAAGTTGTGTCTAAAGTGTCAATAAAACATGAAATTTAAAGAACAAATCTGAAAGATTTTCTTCAAGCAAGAAAGAAAAACGTAAGATCATTAAGAAA
>CAKRNI010000284.1 GCA_934370915.1 uncultured Lachnospiraceae bacterium | reverse complement strand
GACAAGACGATCTATGAGTACACAAGAAAATTAAAAGAGACCCTGTCCTACATGCCGTATGCGGAGTATATCTTCGTGTCCGCCCTGACCGGACAGAGAATGGAAAAGCTCTTCGAGCTCATCGATATGGTCCGCGAGAACCAGACGCTCCGCGTGGCTACCGGTGTATTGAACGAGATCGTGACAGAAGCTGTCGCTATGCAGCAGCCGCCGTCCGACAAGGGCAAACGCTTAAAGATCTACTATGTGACCCAGGTTGCGGTAAAACCGCCGACCTTTGTTATCTTCGTAAACGATAAGGAGTTAATGCATTTCTCCTACACAAGATACTTAGAGAACAAGATCCGTGAGGCCTTCGGCTTCCGCGGAACATCCTTAAAATTCATCATCCGCGAGAGGAAGGAGAAGGATTAAGCAATGGGCAGAGGGATTTGTCTTGTTATGGGTTATGTGTTTGGATTATTCCAGACAGGATATCTTTACGGTAAGATGAACCATATCGATATCAGAAACTACGGAAGCGGAAACTCCGGAACGACAAATGCGCTCCGGGTCATGGGAAAAAAAGCAGGGCTCATCGTGTTCGCGGGAGATTTTTTAAAGACGGTGTTCGCCTGTCTTGCGGCGCGGATCATCTTTAAGGGAAGCCCGGACACAGACCTCTATGTGCTCTACGCGGGTCTCGGCGTTGTCCTCGGCCATAACTTCCCGTGTTATTTAAACTTCAAGGGAGGAAAGGGAATTGCCTCCATGGCGGGCATCCTCGTGTCCATGGACTGGCGTGTGACGCTTGTCTGTGCAGCACTGTTCCTTGGAGCTGTCATCATTACAAGATATGTCTCCCTTGGTTCTATTCTGGTGGTGATCTCATTCTTTATCCAGATACTGGTCTACGGGGCGCATGGAACATTTACCGTCTCTGCAGATCATCTCATGGAGTTTTATGCCGTTGCCTTCGTCCTGATGGCGATGGCGATCTGGAGACACAAGACGAACATAAAAAGACTTTTATCCGGTACAGAGAACAAGCTCTGGGGCGGAAAGAAAAACTGAATAAGCGCTTAAGCACGAAAATATCAGCCGGTACAGGGCAGTGAGATTAAAGAGAAAAGGAGTTCCTGAACATGGAAAAAATTGGTATTATCGGTTCCGGTACATGGGGAACCGCGATTGCGGTGCTGTTAAGAAACAATGGACATGAGGTCACACTGTGGTCCGCGATCCCGGCGGAGATCGAGGAGATGGCAAAGACCAGGACTCACAAGAATCTTCCGGGAGTGACGCTGCCGGAGGGAATCATCTATACCGCTGACCTTGAGGAAGCGATGAAGGATAAGAACCTTCTCGTGATGGCGGTTCCGTCCGTATTTGTCCGCAGCACGGCGCAGAAGATGAAGCCGTTCTGCAAAGAAGGACAGCTTATTGTGGATGTGGCAAAGGGAATCGAGGAAAATACTCTCGATACAATGACCCAGATCATAAAGGAAGAACTTCCGATGGCGGAGACAGCTGTTCTTTCCGGACCGAGCCATGCGGAGGAGGTAAGCCGCGGACTTCCGACGCTCTGCGTTGCGGGATCCCGAAAGAAGAACGTTGCAGAGTACGTCCAGTCCACATTTATCAGCCCGGTGTTCCGCGTATACACGAGCCCGGATGTCCTGGGGATCGAGACAGGCGCCGCGTTAAAGAACGTTGTTGCCCTGGCAGCGGGAATCGCTGACGGTCTGGGTTACGGGGACAACGCGAAGGCAGCCCTCATCACCCGCGGTATGGCGGAGATCGCGAGACTTGGCATCGCCATGGGCGGAAAATACCAGACATATACCGGACTTTCCGGAATCGGCGATCTGATCGTGACATGTGCAAGCATGCACAGCAGAAACCGCCGCGCCGGTATCCTCATCGGAAAGGGATACACGATGGAAGAGGCAATGAAGGAAGTCCAGATGGTGGTAGAAGGCGTTTATTCCGCGAAGGCTGCGAGAGCCCTCGCCAAGAAATACAATGTTTCCATGCCGATCGTTGAAGAGGTAAACCGGGTCCTGTTTGAAGGAAAACCTGCAAAAGAGGCGGTGGCCGATCTGATGCTCCGCGACAAGCGCATCGAGCACAGCGATCTTCCGTGGGAATAGAAGTCAGAATAAGCCTTGCAGCAGCCTGCGCTTTTCCGTACGACGGCGTAAGAAAAGGCTCTGCCGGTATAAAATGTCCCCCTCGCGCATACACTGCAACAGTATATGCGAGGGGGTATTTTTATGGATCATTTCCATGTATACAAGGATATCGAGGCGAGGACGGGCGGAGAGATCTATGTGGGTGTCGTGGGACCCGTGCGCACCGGAAAGTCCACATTTATCAAGCGGTTTATGGAGCTTCTCGTGCTCCCGAACCTCCCGGACGGACAGAAAAAGGCCCAGACCAGGGATGAGCTTCCTCAGAGTGCCGCGGGGAAGACGATCATGACCACGGAGCCGAAGTTTATCCCGAAGGAGGCGGCGGAGCTGGAGCTTGCGGAGGGGATCCGGGCGAAGGTGCGGCTCATCGACTGTGTGGGATTTATGGTGGAAGGTGCTGCGGGACATACGGAAAACGGGGAGGAACGTCTCGTGAAAACGCCCTGGTACGATTATGAGATCCCGTTCACCCAGGCGGCGGAAATTGGTACGAGAAAGGTGATCCGGGACCATTCCACCATCGGGATCGTTGTGGCCTGCGATGGCAGCTTCGGGGAACTCTCCAGGGATGATTTTAAGGAGGCGGAGGAGCAGACGATCTCGGAGTTGAAGGAGATCGGAAAGCCGTTCCTGATTCTGTTAAATTCCGCGAGACCATACGCGGCGGAGACGAAAGCCCTGGCGTT
>CAKRNI010000283.1 GCA_934370915.1 uncultured Lachnospiraceae bacterium | reverse complement strand
AAAATGCATCTGATAGGAATCGAACCTACGCACGCGGCTCCGGAGGCCACTGCTCTATCCACTGAGCTACAGATGCATCTCTAATAGTATACAATAATTTTCTGATTCATGCAAGGGGATGAGAATTATTTTTTTGTATATTTTTTTACCCAATTCCATTTCCCGGCTGCCGCGCTTTTCATGTTTTTAATGCTTTCTTGAAAACAGATAGTAGGACGGAGTACGGTTTGCGCAGTCCTCCGCAAGAACTTTCAGGCTGCAGTAAACAAAGCCATCTACGGCTCTCGCTTTTCCATCCCTGCCCGGCTCCTCATATTTTCCTTCTTTATAGGACGGATCCAGAATGCACGCCTCATTGTCATCGGCCGATACAACGAGGATGTAATGTCCTCCATGAGTGAATACCCCGGTATACCCTTCCCGGTCTCCGCCGGAATTTGCGATGGCGAGTCCGCCTTTTGCCAGGTGCGCCTTCAGTTCATTCAGATCACTCGTTTCCCCATAATTCAGGTTAAACCTTTCCGCAACGACAGGGCCCAGGATCTTCAGGCTCGTTCCGATCTCACGGTTCGCGCCAACCTCATTGGATAATTTCAGGCAGTCTGTAAGTTCATAGGTCGACAGAGTCAGCGCATCCACCATCATGCACAGACAGCTCGGACCGCAGCCTGCTGCAGCCACATTCCGCTTCTCCTCCGGCACTCCGCCGTGGTCTAAATTATGTTCATAGGGAATATCTCTGTGTTCTAACTGATTGATATATTTCATTACAACTGCTCCTTCCGATTGCCGCATGTACCATGCTTTTGATTTTCCTATCGTACCACCATAACCTTAAAACAACAAGATATATTTTTATTTCCCGGCTGCTGTCCGAGCCTTTTGCAGATGATCACCGATTTTCCCCATATTCCGGCGCACCTCATTGATTTTTCTTCCCGATTCTGCTACAATGGCATGGAACTTTTTGATAAGGATGCCAGACAGGAGATAGAGAAATGAATGTAACAGATTTTAACTTTGAACTGCCGCCGGAACTGATCGCGCAGGATCCGCTTGAGGACCGTTCTGCTTCCCGGCTGCTTGTATTAGATAAAAAGACCGGAGAAATGGAACACCGCCATTTCCGCGATATTTTGCATTACCTGAAAAAAGGCGACTGCCTTGTTATCAACGATACAAAAGTTATCCCGGCGCGTCTCATGGGACATAAGGTCGGAACAGATGCCGGAATCGAAGTTCTTCTTTTAAAGAGAAAATCCGACAATGTCTGGGAAACTCTTGTAAAGCCGGGTAAAAAGATGAAAGTCGGCGCAGAAGTATCCTTCGGTGACGGACTTTTAAAAGGAAAAGTCATCGATGTCGTCGATGAAGGAAACCGCCTGATCCAGTTTGAATATGACGGGATCTTCGAGGAGATTCTTGACAAGCTTGGCCAGATGCCGCTGCCCCCGTACATTACGCACCAGTTAAAAGATAAAAACCGCTATCAGACTGTATACGCGAAGCATGAGGGCTCCGCAGCCGCCCCGACAGCCGGTCTGCATTTCACAAAGGAGCTTTTACAGGAGATCGAGGACATGGGAGTTAAGATCGCCCATGTAACACTTCACGTAGGTCTCGGAACCTTCCGCCCGGTAAAGGTCGATACCATCGAAGATCATCACATGCACTCTGAATTCTATATCGTAGAGGAGTCCGAGGCAAAGAAGATCAACGATACCAAGGCAGACGGCGGACGTGTGATCTGTGTCGGAACTACGAGCTGCCGTACCTTGGAATCTGCAACCGGCGATGACGGGATCCTGAAAGCCGGAAGCGGCTGGACTGAGATCTTTATCTATCCGGGATACAAGTTTAAGATTCTGGACTGCCTGATCACAAACTTCCATCTCCCGGAATCCACACTCGTCATGCTCGTGTCCGCACTCGCAGGACGGGAACATATCCTGAATGCATATCAGGAGGCGATCAAGGAGCGGTACCGGTTTTTTAGTTTTGGAGACGCGATGTTTATTCACTGATGTATGTTGAATTTACGTTCTGCATATCATATCATGCCATAGGCTAAAGAGATGTGACTCCTTTATTCGAATGACAAAGCAAAACCCCCGGTTCAGCCACACCGGGGGTTTTCCATCTTCCTGTCACCAGTATAGAAGGCGGTAACATCTCGCATATATAGCATGTTAAGAATACTTCATCTAAATACTCAAGTATCAATCTAACGGAAACACCACCGTAAGAAGCATCTTAAAATCTTCCTTCGCAAATACCGCATGCGGCTTCTTCGCCGGCATTACGAGAACATCTCCGGCTTTGCAGATATGCTCTGCACCGTCTACGGTAAACTGACCGACGCCATCGATCACATGTACCATGGCATCGCCGATGGAATCGTGGGTGCTGATCTCCTCGCCTTTGGAGAACGCGAATAATGTCAGGCTGACCGCCTTGTTCTGGGCGAGAGTCTTGCTGACGATCTGACCCGGTTCTGCGTGGATCTGGTCCGCGAGATTTAAAACTGTTTCATGATCGATATTTTTGATAAAAGCCATTTTTCTTTTTCCTTTCCACCTGGATCTTCCCATGATCCATCTCTTTATTTTACCACGATATTTCCCTTTTGTATGTTGTAAATACAACTATTTTTTGCCTGCATGTCAATTTCAGGGGGCGATTCTTGTGAATCATCACGATTGATTTTCGAACAGGATTTCGTTAGAATACACCTATCCTTTCATTTTACATCCTATGGCTGTCCGGCATCCTGATTTTTAGCCGAATCAATCTAAGCAGTATGAATATCTGCTTCCCGCCGGGCAGCCGCAAAAAACATTCTAATTTCTATTGTTCAAGTCA